>CAMLKN010000001.1 GCA_946480655.1 uncultured Devosia sp.
AGTGAGCCTAGGCAAGCGGCCCCAGTTCCGGGCGCTTGGCGCGCCGGTCAGGGAAGAGCGGCACGACATTGTCGGTGTAGCGGCGGGCCGGATGCGGTTCGGGTGAGCGCATGGGTGTGCGGTTGCGGCGCTCGGGACCGCGATAGCCGAAGCCCAGGGCACCCACGACGCTGCGATTGAGCAGGCGCGCCTGCACGCGCTGCAACAGGTGGCGCGGTGACATCGGCTTGACCACGACTTCATCGATGCCAGCGCTGATCGCCTGCTGGCGCATCGGCGGCGTGATGGAGCGCGTCAGCGCGATGACCGGCAGATCCCGCGACACGAAGCTGGGATCGAGGCGGATGGCTTCGACCATCTCATAGGCAGGCCGCCCTTCGCGGTCGAAATCCACCACCAGCATGTCGACCGGGGCGATCCGCATATAGGCGAAGAGTTCGGCCTCGCTGTTGAAGGGACGGACGCGCAGGCGCGAGTCGCCAGCCAGCACCATGGTCAACAGGGCGCTGAGGGCCTGATTGGCGGCCAATATGGCGATGGTCTTGCCTGGAATGGTCACGACTCCCCCGTCTTATCGTTAAGGCTTCGTTAACATGCCTCAACGGGGGAATGAAGGGTGCGGTTCCGGTTCTCAAGAGAGAAGACGAAGACGGTAAATGCTGGTGGAACTTCGCAAGGAACGCGCAACAAAAAACGGCGGGATCGCTCCCGCCGTTGCAACTTCGGAAGACCAGCCGATCAGGCGGTGGCTTCCTCGAACATCTTTTCCACGTGTTCCCAGTTCACGAGGTTGTCGAACCAAGCTTCGAGATACTTCGGGCGGGCATTGCGGTAGTCGATGTAATAGGAGTGCTCCCACACGTCGACGCCCAGGATCGGCTTGCCGCCATAAACCAGCGGCGATTCGCCGTTGGCGGTCTTGGAAACCTCGAGCTTGCCATTCTTGACGGCGAGCCAAGCCCAGCCCGAACCGAACTGGGTGGTGCCGGCCTGGATGAAATCGGCGCGGAACTTGTCGAAACCGCCCAGGTCGCTGTCGATGGCAGCCTGGAGCTTGCCGGGCAGCTTGTTGCCGCCGCCATTGGGCTTCATCCAGTTCCAGAAGTGGACGTGGTTGTAGTGCTGGCCGGCATTGTTGAAGAGGCCGGCATTCTTGCCGAAGCTTTCCTTGACGATGTCCTCGAGCGGCAGGATTTCGAGGCCAGAGCCTTCCAGCAGCTTTTCGCCATTGGTGACATAGGCCTGATGATGCTTGTCGTGATGGTATTCAAGCGTTTCGGCCGACATGTAGGGGCCCAGCGCATCATAGGCATAGGGCAGGGGCGGCAGGGTGAACTTGGTGGACATGGTAGCCTCCGTTTCGGATCAGATTGACGCTGGGTGAACCGGCTATTCGCCGGCGGTTATAGGCTTTCGGGCAGTGCGCAACAATGTCGGGAAAGGAACTAACCGTCCAATCCGGCTGACTTTATTGCAAAGGCATAGCACTGGGCGGTTTCCTTGAGACGGTCGAAGCGGCCGGACGCCCCGGCATGGCCGGCGCCCATATTGGTCTTGAGATACAATGGCGCGTCGCCGCTCTTGGTTGCCCTGAGCTTGGCCACCCACTTGGCGGGTTCCCAATAGGTGACGCGCGGATCGGTCAGCCCGGCCAGCGCGAAAATCGGCGGATAGGCCTGATCCGAGACGGCCTCATAGGGGGCATAGGCGGCGATGCGGTTGTAGTCGTCGGGCGAGGCGATGGGATTGCCCCATTCGGGCCATTCGGGCGGGGTGAGGGGAAGCGTGTCGTCGAGCATGGTGTTGAGCACATCCACGAACGGCACCTGGGCAATGACGCCGCCCCAGAGATCGGGACGGAGATTGGCAATGGCGCCCATCAGCATGCCACCGGCCGAGCCGCCCTGGGCGACGATCTTGCCCTTCTGCGTGTAGCCGCGCTCGATCAGCATTTCGGCGGCGGCGATGAAGTCGGTGAAGGTGTTGGTCTTGTACTCGCGACGGCCCTGCTTGTACCAGCGATAGCCTTTCTCCATGCCGCCACGGATATGGGCGATGGCATAGACGAAGCCGCGATCCACCAGCGACAGGACAGAGACCGAAAAGCTGGCGGGCATGGACATGCCATAGGCGCCATAGCCGTAGAGCAGGGTGGGGTTGGCGCCGTCGAGCGCAATGCCCTTGCGATAGAGCAGGGTGACGGGCACCTGCTCGCCATCCTTGGCGGTGGCAAAGAGGCGCCTTGTCTCATAGTCGGCCGGGTTGTGGCCCGAGGGCACTTCCTGGGTCTTGAGCAGGGTGCGCTTGCCGGTTTCGAGATCGAGATCGAACAGTTGCTGCGGCGTGGTGGGCGAGGAATAGGTGAGGCGGAAGACTGACGTGTCGAATTCGTAGCCGGTCGACATGCCGAGCGAATAGGCTTCCTCGGGGAAGGCGACGGTCTCCTCCTTGCCGGTCCTGAGGTCGCGGGCGACGATGCGCGGCAGGCCGTCCTCGCGCTCGAGACGCAGCATGTGGTTGGCCAGCAGCGCGACATCGAGGATCAGGACGCCCTCCCGATGAGGCACGAGATCAGTCCAGTTCGCCGCGTCTGGTGCGTCGGCCGAAACGGTGACGATCTTGTAGTCCTCGGCGCCATCGGCATTGGTGCGGATATAGAGCAGGCCGTCGCGCTCATCGATCTCGTATTCGCGGTCCACCAGACGCGGCGCGACCAGGCGCGGCTCGCCGCCCGTTTCGGCGTCGATCAGCCAGACTTCGCTGGTCTGGTGATCATGCGCGTCGATGATGATGAACTTGTTTGACAGCGTCTTGCCGACGCCGACAAAGAAGCCGGGATCCTTTTCCTCATAGATGATCGGGTCGCTGGCCTGGTCCGTGCCGAGATCGTGGCGGCGCACGCGGAACGGCCGGTGGTTGTCGTCATATTCGGTATAGTAGAGGGCGCGGCTGTCATTGGACCAGACATAGGAGCCGGCCGTGTCCTTGATGACTTCGCCGCTGTCCTTGCCGGTGGCGAGATCGCGCAGCACGATGTCGTAATATTCTGAACCGGCGCGGTCGGCGGCCCAGGCGAGGGTCTGGTGCGACGGGTCGTGGCTGGCGCCGGCAAAGCCGAAATAGCTGTCCCCGGCTTCGATATTGCAGTCGAGCAGGATCGATTCCTCGCCGCCTTCTCGGGGTCCGCGGACGATGAGGGGATACTGTTTCCCCTCCAGCATGCGGGTATTGTAGGCCCACGGACCATCGGGCGAGGCGACGCCACTATCGTCCTCTTTAATGCGGCCACGGATTTCCTTGTAGATGGTTTCCTGCAGGTCCGCCGTCGGCTTCTCAAACTCGGCCTCGTAATAGCTGTTCTCGGCTTCGAGATAGGCACGGATCTCGTTGTCCAGCGTCTCGGGCTTCTGCATCACCTCCTGCCAGTTGTCGGCGCGCAGCCAGGCATAGGGGTCCTCGCGGGTCACGTTGTGATGCGTATGACTGTGGGGGACGCGCTTGGCGACGGGCGGGGTGGCCTTGGACATGATCTCTCCGCGGGGAGGCGGCTCCCGGCCGCCAAAAGAAGGTGACAGAGGACATAGGCCGACCGACGCGGCTTTGCCAGCCCCGGAAATGGTTGAAAACGCATGCACCTATCGTCGCACACGGTCCGATTCCGCTTGTCGCGGGGGCCTCAATCGTTAAGGTCGCTCGCCATAATCGATACTGAATCGCTGATCGGCGAGAGAGGAGTGCAGCATTGGGGCCGACCCTTGATGCAGGCATAGGGCTAGTTGCCGTTGCGCCTTTCGTGGCTGCCATGCTGGCTCCATTCATCCATCGTTTTGCCGGCGCCCTTGCGGGCTGGATCCTGGCCATCGTGCCCGCCAGCATTTTCGTGTTCCTGCTCGGCTTTGCCGAGACAGTGACCGGCGGCGGAACAGTGGCCAGCTCGCTTCAATGGATTCCCGCCTATGGCATCAACCTGTCCTTCTTCGTGGATGGACTGAGCCTCATTTTCGCGCTCACCATTTCTGGCGTGGGCACGCTGATCATTCTTTATTCCGGCGCCTATCTTGCGGGCCACCACCACCAAGGCCGGTTCCTTGCCTTCATGCTCGCCTTCATGGGCGCCATGCTGGGCCTGGTCCTCGCCGACAGCCTGCTCGTGCTATTCCTCTTCTGGGAACTGACCTCGGTCACCTCCTTCCTGCTGATCGGTTTTGATCACACACGGCAGGCAGCCCGGCGCGGCGCCATCCAGGCGCTGGTCATCACCAATATTGGGGGCATGTTCCTGCTGGCCGGAGCTATCCTGGTGCAGCAATTGGCTGGGTCCTGGGACATGAGTGGTGTCCGCGAAATGGGCGAAGTCCTGCGCGGGAACGGCCTCTACCTGCTGGTGCTGATCTGTTTCCTCGGCGCAGCTTTTACCAAGTCAGCGCAGTTCCCGCTGCATTTCTGGTTGCCCAATGCCATGGAGGCGCCGACCCCGGTTTCGGCATTCCTGCATTCGGCCACCATGGTGCAGGCGGGCGTCTATCTGCTCGCGCGCATGACCCCGTCACTGGGCGGCACGGATGTTTGGACCGGTGTGCTGGTCACCTTCGGCGGCTTGACCCTCATCTGGGGGGCGCTGGGTGCGCTCAAGGAAACCGATCTCAAGCAAATCCTGGCCCAGACCACGATCGCCTCACTCGGCCTACTGGTCCTGCTGATTGGGCTTGGCAGCACTTATGCCATTGCGGGCATGGTGGTCTATTTCGTCGCCCACGCCTTCTACAAGGCAGGCCTGTTCATGGTGGCAGGGGCCATCGACCACGAGGCGGGGACGCGTGAAATAACCGCCCTGAGAGGGCTGGCCGACAAGATGCCGGTGACCTTCATCGGGGCCGCATTGGCGGCGCTTTCCATGGTGGGCCTGCCGCTGACAGTGGGCTATTTCGCCAAGGAAGAAATGTATCTGGGGCTGCTGGGCGGCGATTGGATCGCCTGGCTGGTATTGGCCGTGCTGGTCGCCGGCAATGCGATGCTGGCCGGCGTGGCCTTGCTGGTCATGATCCGGCCATTCCTCGGTGAGGCCGTGCCGACGCCAAAAACACCGCATGAGGCGCCCATTGCTATGCTGGCCGGGCCTATCCTGCTGGGCGCAGCCGGGATCGTGGCTGGCATTTTGCCCGATTGGCTCGGCCATGACGTGCTGGCGCCGGGTGCCTCGGCCATACTGGGCCGTGAGGTGGAAAGTCATCTGACGCTGGCCCTCGACATCGCATCGCCGCTGTTCTGGCTTTCCGCGCTGACCTGGCTACTGGGCGTCGTGATCTATCGGCAAGCTGACCAGATCCGGACGGTGCTACGTCGCTTCTCCAATCGGCTGGGCTGGACGGCGGATACGGTTTTCGATGCCGTGATGTTTGGCCTCATCCGCTTCTCCGGCGGCGTGACGCGGTTCCTGCATCACGGCCAGCTCGAATTTTACCTGGTCATCGTCTTCGCCGCTATGGCCGCTGCCATGTTCGGGCCGATGTTGGCATGGGGTGGCTTTGACTGGATGGTGCCGGTAGCCGAGCTTGGCGATTGGAATCAGCGGCTGAGCCTGCCCTCGCTGGAAATCTATGAGTGGGGTATTTTCGGGCTCGCCGTGCTGGGCCTGATCGCCGTGCTGGTGGCCCAGTCGCGGCTCATCGCCATCCTGTCGCTGGGTGTACAGGGCACTGCCGTAGCCCTGATTTTCCTGCTGTTCGGCGCACCGGACCTGGCTTTCACGCAGTTCATGGTGGAAATCCTGTCCGTCGTGATCCTAACTTTCGTGATGACGCGTTTGAAACTCGACCAGCGCGATCACCGGCCCTTCGAGGACTGGGCGCGTGACGGTACCCTGGCGGCGGTTTGCGGACTGGGCGTGAGCCTGCTGCTCATGCTGGTGCTCACCGGCACGCTCGATACGCGCCTTTCGGATTTCTTCACCGCCACGAGCGTACCGATCGCCCACGGGCACAATATCGTCAACGTCATCCTGGTCGACTATCGCGGCTTCGATACCTTGGGTGAAATCGCCGTGGTGATGGGCGCGGGCATGGCCATCCTGGCGCTGCTCAGGCGGCAAAAAAGGCTCCCACCGGTGCCCGAGCCCAGCCAGCCCAGAGCGGCGCGCAAACCGCGGAAGGGCACGGCATGAATACGGTCATCTTCCGCACCCTGGCGCCGCTGATCGTCGCCACCATGCTGGTGTTCTCGGTCTATGTCTGCCTGCGGGGCCACAACGAACCCGGTGGCGGCTTTATCGGCGGGCTGATCGCCGCGGCCTCCATCGCTGTCTTCGGCATGGCCGCTGGCGTGCGCGCCGTGCGCCGAGCCCTGCATGTCGACCCGATGGCCATTGCCGGCTTCGGCGTGGTTCTGGCCGGCCTTTCAGGGCTCCTGAGCCTCTTCACAGGGTCGCCGTTCATGACCAGCATCTGGCTCTATGTCAGCTTGGGAAACAGCGAGATCCCGCTTTCCACCCCGATGTTCTTCGACATCGGGGTCTACTGCGTCGTCTTCGGCACGCTCTCGGCCATAGCGCTCTCACTCGAAAGCGACCGCGAGGAGGATCTGTAGATGGACTATGTGCTGGCGGCCCTGGTGGGCCTGTTCATCGCCATCGGCACCTACCTGCTGCTGTCGCGCTCGGTGATCCGAATGCTGATCGGCCTCACCATTTTCGGCAATGGCGTCAACCTGCTCATCTTCACCGCCGGGCGCGTCACCCAGGCGGTGGCGCCGATCGTGCCCGAAGGGCTCGAAGTGCCCGAGGGATCCATCGCCAACCCGCTGCCGCAGGCGCTGATCCTGACCGCCATCGTCATCGGCTTTTCCATGTTTGCTTTCCTGTTGGTGCTGGCCTTCCGCGCCTATCAGAGCCTGGATGCCGACAATACCGACACCATGCGGCTGGCCGAGCCCGAACGCTCGCCCAACCCACCGCTGAGCTACTGACCCATGGCCACACCCGCCCCCACGACCGAAACGCCCTTCGGCCTGCTTGAGGCCGTGACTCCGGCCGGTGACTGGGTGATCGTGCTGCCCATTGCCCTGGCCCTGATGGGTGCGGCCGGCCTTCTGATGTTCCGGCGGAGCAATGGCACGCCCCTGGTTGGTGCACTGGTCGTGGTCGCCGGCATCATGGCCTGCGAGATTGCGCTGCTTCTCGAGGTTATCGCACACGGCCCCGTCAGCATGACCATGGGCCGCTGGCTGCCGCCCTTCGGCATCAGCCTGACCGTGGACCTGTTCGGCGCCAGCTTCGCCCTCGCGGCCGCCATCGTGACCCTGGTCGTGCTGCTTTATGCCGAAATCGACCGCGCCGATGCGGACGGACGCGACGCGTTCCATTCCATGGTGCTGCTGCTCCTGGCAGGGGTGACCGGGGCTTTCCTCACGGGCGACCTCTTCAACCTCTATGTGTGGTTCGAGGTGATGCTGATCGCGTCCTTCGGGCTGATCGTCCAGGGCAACCGGCCGATGCAGCTCGATGGTGCGGTCAAGTATGGGTTCCTCAACTTCCTCGCCACCACCTTCTTCCTGCTCGCCCTTGGCCTGCTCTATGGCCTGCTCGGTACGCTCAACATGTCCGACATCATGCGCGTGGCGCCGTCGGCAAATCCGGCCGCCATGGCGGGAGTCGCGGCGCTGCTGATGCTCGCCTTCGGGATGAAGGCGGCGGCCTTCCCGGTCAATGCCTGGCTGCCGGCCTCCTATCACACACCGTCAGCCGCGGTTTCGGCCTTGTTTGCCGGGCTTCTCACCAAGGTCGGTGCTTATGCCCTGCTGCGCGCCCTGGTGGCGGTGCTGCCAGCCAGCCGAGACCTGCTGGAGCCCGCCCTGGCCATCATTGCCATTGCCACACTCGTCATCGCGCCGCTCGGCGCCATTGCAGAAACCAACCTGCGCCGGGCCATCGGCTTCGTCGTCATCGGCGGAATCGGTGCAGTCATGGCAGGGCTCGCCATGCCTTCGCTCACCGGCATTTCGGGGTCGGGGCTCTACATCTTTCACGCCATCCTAACCATGACGGCGCTCTACATGGTCGCCGGCTTGATCGAGAAGCGCACGGGGGTGGCCGACACACGGCAGATGGGCGGCCTCTATGCCGCCAGTGCCCCGATCTCGATCCTGTTCCTTGTTCTGGTATTGGCGGCGGCCGGTGTGCCGCCTTTCCTGGGCTTCTGGCCCAAGCTGCTGCTGCTGCAGGCGGGTCTCGCTGAGGGCGTCACCGACGCCTCGCCCACCTGGCGCGGCGTCGCCATGACGATCGCCCTGATAGTCAACGCGGTGCTCACCCTGATCGCGGGAACGCGGCTCTGGGCCCATGTCTTCTGGCGCCCCGGCCCGGAGGGTCCGGCCGGGGAGCATGCTCGGGCTTCGCTTGTGACCTTGGACCGCCGCGGCCGGGTCGGTTTCGGCGCGGCGGCCGTCCTGGTGGCGGGCATCGTGGTGGTCGGGCTCTGGCCCGGACCCCTCATGGAGATGATCAACGCTGGTGCCAATGACATTGCCGATCCATCCCGCTATGTCGCCGCCACCGGCCTGGCGGAGGAAGGGCTATGAGCACGGCATTTCTTGTCGTCATCCTGGCGCTGATCTGGGCGGGGATATCGGGCAATTTCACCGGTCTCAACCTGCTGTTCGGCGGGTTGATCGGCGCAGTGGCCGTGCTGGTGCTGCGCGAGGCCCTGGCGGGGCCGCGGTCGTCGCGCCGAATCCGGCGTGTGCTGTCGCTGGCGATCCTGTTTCTCTACGAACTCATGGCCAGCGCCGTGCGCGTCGCCCTCGTGGTGGTCCGGCCCGACATGTCCAAGGCGGTGCGCCCCGCCATCGTAGCTGTGCCACTTTCAGTCAAGTCCGAGGCGGAAATCACGCTGCTCGCCAATCTGATCACCCTGACGCCCGGTACGCTGAGCGTCGACGTTTCGGCTGACAAGTCAGTGCTCTATGTCCATGCCCTGTACATGGACGATCGCGATGCCATGATCGCCGATATTGCCAATGGCTTCGAAAAGAAGATCAGGGAGGTCTTCGAATGAGCCCGGAAACATTCATCGACTGGTCGACACTGATCTCTCTGGTCCTTCTGGGGCTGGCGCTGCTGGTTTCCTTGGTCCGCATTGTTCTGGGGCCCACATTGTCGGACCGTATCCTGGCGCTCGATTTGCTGACCGTGGTGGCCATGGGCTTCGTCGGTGCCATTGCGATACGCACTGGTCTATGGCTCTACCTCGATATTGCCATTGCGCTGGCGCTGCTGGGATTCCTCGCTACGGTGGCCCTCGCTCGCTACATCCTGTTGCGCGGGGCGCGGGGCGACACCGTGGCAGAGGGAGGTAACTGATGCTGGTGGGCCTCGAACTCTATCTCGGGGGCATCCTGCTCATTTTGGGCGCCGTGTTCACCCTGCTCGCCGCCATTGGGGTGGTGCGCCTCCCCGACCTCTATACGCGGATGCACGCGGCCTCCAAGGCCGGCGCCGTCGGAGGCGGTCTGATTCTGATCGCCGTCGCTGTGCTTTCGCAGGACGCGGCCGTTGCAATACGCGCTGTCGTCGGGGTGATCTTTCTCTTGTTGACCACGCCGGTCTCGGCTCATCTTCTTGCCAGAGCTAGTTATTTAACCGGATACAAGCCATGTAATGAAACGACGGTCGATGAATTGGCGTCTAACAAAGACCAAAATTCCGGTGCATGAGTCGCCCCGCGTTACATGGTGAGGCACAGTTACCGGTTGCGTAGACTATCGAAGGGTCATAATACATCTACATGGCCGAGGCGGCCCCTGTCGCGGCCCAATAAAAAACGGAAGGTTGAAAAATGAACGACGATACCGGCGCGTTCGCAACCGTGGAGTCCGATCTCATCGAGCTCAGCACGGAAATTGTGTCCGCCTATGTCAGTCACAATGCTGTCAGCCCGGGTGACCTGCCCAAGCTGATTGCCGAAGTGCATGCTGCCCTGCGCGCCCTGCAAAGCAACGAGGTACCGGCTCCAGTGGAGGAACTGAAGCCTGCTGTGCCTGTGCGCAAGTCCGTGGCCAACGACTACATCATCTGCCTTGAAGACGGTAAGAAGTTCAAGTCGCTCAAGCGCCATCTGCGGACGCATTACAATCTTTCGCCCGAGGAGTATCGCGAGAAGTGGGGCCTGCCGGCCGACTATCCGATGGTGGCGCCGAGCTATTCGGCTACCCGCTCCAAGCTGGCCAAGGACAATGGCCTCGGCCGCAAAGCCGATTGATCTGACCGTCATGGTCTGACTGCTGCAATGGCCGCCCTCGGGGCGGCCATTTGTGTTTTTCCCCAACCAATCCTCGGCGCGACGAGACTTATCCCCGCCGGCTGGCTTTCGAGAATAGATAGGAATATTATCCTATCTAGTCGGAGTGAGCCATGCAGATCGAGTTTCAAACCGCCCGCGAGCATCGCCCAGGGACCTTTGTCCAGCATCGGGACAGCGCCATCCGCGAGGTTGTCGAACTTGTGTCGAGGCACGCCAACGTTCCGAGTTCAGCAGTCTTTGGAGCATCTCGCGACGTTAGGCCGATCGCCAGGGCCCGACAGCTGGCCATGTATCTGGCCCATGTGATGCTCGGTGAAAGCCTCACCTCGGTCGGACTGGCATTTGGTCGAGATAGGACAACAGTCTCATACGCCTGCAACTTGATCGAAGACCTGCGCGATGACCCGCGCTTCGAAGCGGAAGTGAGCGCGCTGGAGCGAGAGTTGCAGCGGGACAAGGACTGAGCCGTGCCGGGAGCTACGTCGAAAATGGGCCCGGGCGACGACTTCCTCGAAAGCCATCATCGCGAGGCGGAAGCCCGTCTGGCCAGGCTTTTCGAACGGGCCAATCTGCGCCAACGCGTGACCATGAGCTATGACCCGGCCCGCATCGGCCGGGCGGCGGGGAATGCGCAGGGTGACATTGCTGACAGTGCCGCTGATGCGCGAAAGCGCCTGGCAGGCCTTGCAGGCCGAATGCCCCGGGAGTGCTGGGGCGCCCTGGTCGATGTCTGTCTCTATGACAAGGGCCTGCAGCAGATCGAGAGCGAGCGAGGCTGGCCGAGGCGCAGCGCCAAGCTGGTCCTGCGCATCGGGCTCGATCAGGCCGCCATGTTGCTCGGGATCACTAGCGAGGCGGTTGGCCCGGATTACTCGGGACAGCGGGCCTGGTTGCCGGAACGTCCGCCCATGTTCCCGGCACCCGAGAATTAACGATGCCTTCATTGGTAATGTTTGTCGGTCACTGAGAGGTGGTATTGGAGGATCAGTTTCGTACTGGTGCGACCATGTCCTCCAAAATTCTCGGCATTCAATCCCTTCGGGCCTGCGCCGCCATCCTGGTTCTGGCGTCGCATGCCTTGCTTTATCCGCTGGCCGAACAGTCCCTGGCATATGGGCGGCTGGGCTGGCTGGGCGTGATTCTGTTCTTCGTCGTGTCCGGTTTCATAATGGTGGCCGTGACCGGGGAGGGGGCATTCGAGGCCCGCAGTTTTCTGCGCCGGCGCGTGCTACGGGTCGTGCCGCTCTATTGGGCCTTCACGCTCGCCGCCGCGGTGATGGCGCTGGTCATGCCGCAGGTCTTCAAGACCACCGTATTCGACGGCGAGCAATTGCTGCTCTCGCTGGCCTTCATTCCCTTCTACAATCCGGCGAGCCACGGCCTCCATCCGCTCTACAAGCTCGGCTGGACGCTCAACTACGAAATGTTCTTCTACGTGAGCTTCGCGCTGCTGGCCGTGCTGACGGCCCGCCGCCGCGTCTGGGTTCTGACGATCGCCTATCTCGGATTGACCCTGATCGGGCAAGTTCTTCACCCGCAAAACCCGATTCCGGCCTTCTATACGAGCTATATGCCGCTGGCCTTCGTGGCCGGCGCATGGTTGGGGTTGGCCCATATCGAAGGCCGGCTCGCCCGAATGCCGCGCATCCTGGTCAGTGCGCTCCTGTTCATCGGCCTGGCAGGGGTCATTGAAGGCTTTTGGCTCGATCGCGGGGTGGTAGAAGACGAAAGTGCCTTCCTTGGGTTCCTTGCCTTTGCCTGTGCCGTCGTCGCGCTATTCGTTGGTCTTGAGGCGCGACTGCCCAAATTGAAGCTGCTCGAGCAGTTGGGCGATGCATCCTATTCGATCTACCTGGTGCACATCTTTGCTGTCGGCGCCGTGGCAGGTGTCCTGTTGAAGCTTCTCAGTCCGGGAAATGAACTGCTGGTCGGCGGCGCGGTTGCCCTGGCAATCGCTGGGGGCCTCGTGCTTGGCTGGGTCCTCTATGCGCTGGTCGAACGGCCATTGATGCAGCGACTGCGCCGCTTCGCCTGACCGCCATAGGGTTTAGGCGAGTACAGCCCGCGCTTCGTTGCGAATGCGGTTGACCATGGCGACCAGGCCGTTGGACCGCTGCGTGGTCAGGTGCTCGCGAAGACCCAGCTCGTCAAAGAGAGCAATGGCATCGGTCTCCGCGATCTCGCTGGCCGGACGATCCGAGTAAAGGGCGAGCAGGACGGCAACCAAGCCCTGCACGATCATGGCATCGCTCTGGCCCCGAAAATGCAGTCCGGGCGCGCCATCGACCTGCGCCGGCTCGGCCACCAGCCAGACCTGCGACATGCAGCCATTGACCTTGTTGGCAGCGTTGCGCTCCGACTCGGACAGCTTGGGAAGCGCCTGCCCCAGTTCGATGAGATAGCGATAGCGATCCTCCCAGTCATCGAGGAAGGACAGGTTCTCGGCAATATCCTGGAAGGGCTTGGGCTGGGTCATGGGCTCTATCTAGGGGAACATGCGCGCCATTGCCAGAGCCGTGCCATTTTGAAGATCGCGAGACCGGCACGTACGAAAAGAAAGCCGCAGATGCGGGGCAGTGCATCTGCGGCAGGGGCCAGGGGTCTATGGAGTAGCGTCGCTTGGGGAAGTGACACGACCCCCGGGGTCTCTTGGCGGTGCCGGGGCAGGCACCTGTTATCCCGCGTGGTCCGGTCGAGGTCTGGGGAAAGGAACCACTTTGAGGACCGGCTGGGCATGCATGGCTGTGCCGGCCTGCGGGGAAGCCTGGAGTGCCGCGCTGGCAAGAGCCTTGCCGCCGTAGCACTGGATATCGCTGCATTCGATGGCCTCGATCTGGGCAGAGATGAACTGGCTGCCGCGGGCCATGGCATCGCGCGACAAGGTCGCGGCCGAATCGCTCACATCGGCACCGATGCCCGGTCGGATGACCAGGAAGGCGAGGGTGAGCCAGAATGCGGAGCGCAGCAGAAACATCATATCGGGTCCATCGCGGCGGGACCTTTTCCCGTCCGATGCACACAGGCTAGGCGCCCCGGATTAAGCGCGGCTGGGACAAGTCGATAAAATTTGAGACAAATGCCGATCCCGTTCGAAAGCAGCGCAACCCCTTGTTTACGCTAACTGCCAAAACCAGCCTTCGAAGCGCGGCAAAGGGCACCTGAGGAGCGCGCACTTAAGCTCGTCTTAGCGGTTGCGGGCCGAGGCTTGGAGCACCAAGACCCGGAGACCATCCGGGCGGCACGGCTCGGGGAAGGGCCGTTGTCCGGACCCAAGGCCCGGGCACAACAGGCGTCTATGAGTGAGTTATTTGTGCATGCGTAGCTTCAGGGTCTTCGGAGCCAGCAGAACAAGCGACCTCGTTTTGGGGGGCGCCGGCAATCGGCCGGAAATGCTGCGCCGCAAGACCGTCCTCAACAATGCCCATATCCTTCTTGCGGCGGCCGCGCTCTGCATGACGCCGGCGATCTATGCCCTCGTGACGGGGGCCCCGCTGCCATTCCTGTTGTCCGCGATTGTCCTGGCTGGCGGACTTGCCAGCCTCACCATGCAACGTCGGGGGCAGGTCGACCTTGCCGTGGCTGGCCAGGTGGCGACCCTGATGGCGACGGGGCTCGTCCTCACCCTGGCGGATCCGCAACTCGGAGACGCGGGCCTGGCGGTGGCGGTGATGGGCCCGGTTCTGGCCGCCCTGGTGGCCCGCACGGCCTTGCGGCGCCTGAGCTGGCTTGCGCTTCTGCCCATCGTCCTACTCGGCCTGGTTGCTTCGCTGCTCGGCCTGCCAGCCACTCCGGTGGCCGAACCCTGGCTGCTGTCCGGCTCTGCTGTCGGCTTTGTCATTGCATTCGCTGTCGTCGCCCATAGCGCCCATCGCATCAATGCTGCCTACGAGGTGCATGATAAGGCGCAGATCAGCGCCTATCGGCACCTGATAGAACATGTCCAGGATGCGGTGCTTCGCTTTTCGCCCGATGGCGAAGTGCTTTTGGCATCGCGCTCGTCGGAGCAGCTCTTTGGCTGCCCGCGCTACCAGATTGCCGGAGGCAAGCTCAGCGAACGCCTGCATGTCATGGACCGTCCGGCATTTCTGACCGCATTTGCCGATGTCGCCGAGGATGGCCGCAGCCGCACGATCGATCTGCGCATCCGCCAGGAAGACCCGCATGCGCGCTCAAACGTACCGCGTTTCGTCTGGGCCGAGGTGCAGCTCTCTCCCATCATCGAGGAGAGTGCGCCAGGCGCCCGCAACGAGGTGATTGCCCTGGTTCGCGACATCACCGCCCGCAAGGATGCCGAGGCGGCCATGGCCGAGGCTCGCCGCGTGGCGGAGGACGCGTCGAACGCCAAGTCCCGCTTCCTTGCCACCATCGGGCACGAGCTGCGGACGCCGCTCAACGCGGTGGTGGGCTTTTCGGAAATGATGTCGAGCGGCATTGGCGGCGACCTGTCGCCCACGCACAAGGAATATGCCGGCCTCATCCAGAAGAGCGGCAAGCACCTGCTCGAAGTGGTCGGCATGCTGCTCGACATGTCGCGCATCGAGGCGGGCAAATTCGAAATCCAGGCCGAGCCCATGGACCCGGCAAAGGTCGTGCCGGCCTGCCTTGCCATGGTCGAATCGCTCGCCCAGGAACGCAGCGTGCGGCTGGTTTCGGATATCGAGGCCGACCTGCCGCTGATGACGGCCGACGAACGGGTCTGCCGCCAGATCATGATCAACCTGCTCTCCAATGCCATCAAGTTCAGCCATGATGGCGGCGTCGTGACGGCCAGCGTCAGGCGCCAAGGTCAGTCGATCAACTTCTCGGTGCGCGACCGTGGCATCGGCATGGCGCCCGCTGCCATGGCGCGAATCGGCGAGCCCTTCTTCCAGGTGCAGGATGGTCTGAGCCGGAAATATGAGGGAACGGGCCTTGGTCTCTCCATAGTCAAAGGCCTGGTGGAGTTGCATGGCGGCACCTTGCGGGCCATGTCAGAAATCGGGGCGGGGACAACCATCACCGTTTTGCTGCCCATAAACGGTCCGGCAACCAAACCGGGTGAAACTGCCGACATTCTGCCACTCTTCTCCGAGCCCGCACCCGCAGCCTCCATTTCATGGCCAAACGAAAAAAGAAAAGCGCAATGACGGCTTCGACCCTCACCCAGCTGCCGCTGATGGCCGGCAGCGCCCTGCTCGGCACGCTAGGCCGCGCGGGGCTCTGGACCTTTTCGCGCTACATGCGTGCCCCCCTGGCATCGACAGGCCTCTTGGCCATGGTGACGATGACGGCGCTGGCCGGCAGCAATGCTCTGTTCTTCCAGACCGCGGAACATCCTTCGCCCTTCTTTGCGCCCGCTCGCACGGATGTCGCGCCTCTGCCGACGCCGGTCGTGGAGCGGCCCGTTCTTGAGACCGGTTCCGTCGAGGCGCAGCCTGCGAACTCGGCCGCTCCGGTCGCCAGCACCGAGACGACTGGCAGCGTGACCGCCGTTCCGGCTGTTACGCCGGCCCCCGTCGTGCCCGACACCCCGGTGGGCAATGCCCAGATGTTCGCCGTGCAGAAAAAACTCTACGAGCTGCAACTTTTTACCGGCACGGTGGACGGCTACTACGGCCCCAAGACCGCCGAGGCCATTCGCGCTTTCGAAGTACGCAACGGCATGACCCCAACCGGCGCCAACGATCCGGCTGTGTTTGAGATCATCCTCGGCTCCGATTCGGCCGGTCGCGCGACCACGCCCGTGGTGCAACCGCAGGCGGTGGCACCGACACCGGCGACGGCAGTCGAGGCCCAACCGGCTCAACAGGCCGTCGTCGCGGCGCCCCAGCCTGCGCCGACCCCGGCGCCGGCCGCTCAACAGCAGGATCAGCTCGTGGCGCGCCTGCCGGCATTGTCGCCGGCCGAACAGGTTTTCGACGACGTGGCTCAGTCCGCAGCCAATACCATCGATTCCATCATTGCCGGCCTCGATGGGGGTTCGCGCGGCACAGCACCCGCTGCCGTCAATCCGCCGACGCCCAGTGCAGCGCTGCCCATCCTCACCGCCCAAGCGCAGCCCCAGGCCATGCCGGCGCCGGTGCAGCCTGCCCCGGTTCAGCAGGTGCAGGAGCAGCCGCTGCAACTGGCCAGCGCCGCCCCGGTGGCGACGCCCGCCACCGTGCCGCCGGCGACGGACGCCGCGCTTGTCGCGCAGATACAGACCGGGCTTGCCAGCCTTGGATTCTTCCATGGACCCATCGATGGCCGGCCAGGACCGGAAACCGCGCGGGCTATCCGCGAGTTCGAGAATTTCCACCGCTACAAGATGACCGGACAGGTGCAGCCTGACCTGGTCGAGCTCCTGCTCAAGGCAGGCGCGACGATCTGACGTGGCCAGCCTGCGCAGCGACCTGTGGTGCATGGCCTTTGTCAGGCGCCACAACGACATGGGCGACATGTGCGTCGTGGTGCGGCGTGGCGACCCCATTGCCGGACAGGTGTTTATCGAGGTCGATCACCTCGATGGCACGCGCTCGCTCTATACGCCAGCGCCGGTGGTGAGCCGGGGCGATGAGGTAGGGCCCGTGTTCCAGCGCCGGTTTTCCCGCGTTGAACCGACAAAAGTCCGCGAACGCATCGAGCAGGAAATCGCCTTCGACCCGGACCTCTGGGTGCTCAGCATCGACCGGCGCGGCGACGATCTCGATATCGATCTGGTGCGGGAGCCGAAGGGCTAGCCCGCGCGGCGGACGCCGATCTTGGCCAAGGCCTCGATGGCCTGTTCGACCACTGGATTGTGGGCCGGCGACATGGCTGCGGTGCGCTTGCTCGGCTGCGTGAAGGGCTGATGCTGTGGCTTGCTGAGCTCGAGCAGGTTCACCTCGCCGCGCCAGGCGCTCATGAGATAGGCCATGGATTCGGACGAGACAGCCCCAAACAGGGTGGCGAAATCGGCCAGCGCCCGGGAGCGCTCGCTGTCGTGGCTGGTGGCGTGGATCAGCACCTTGAGCCCGTCATAGGCCGTGGCGCCAAAGGCGCGCAGGATGACGAAGAGTGAGGCGCCGGTAACGTCATGAGCGATCTGGCCGCAGCGCACTTCATCAAGGCCGGTGATCTGGGCGAGAAGGCGCGTGACCTCAGGCCGGCGATTCTCGGAAAAAAGCTTCATCAGCGCCTTGGTCAGTTCGCCGCTAGCGACGGAAAGCTGCTCAATTGTGCGCGAGATCGGCGCAGCCGGCGTGGTGCGGTTGGCAAAGGCCTGGATGACCTTGACGCGATGGGCGTCGGAGAGGTCGAAAAAGGCGGGGGCCAGAAGCGCGGCGTCGAAATCTTCGCGGCGGCCGAGAGCCTCGGCAACAAGGTGGTCCATCTGCGCGGAGCGGGCCAGGGCACTGAGATAGGCGCCGCGCGGGGTGATATGGGCGTTGGCGGCAAGGGCCCGATAGACCTTGCGTGAATTCATCTGGAAGAGCTTGGCGAGGACCACATTCGAGAGATCGGCGCGGCTGGCCAGTGTGGCGCAGGCTGGCACGTCATAGCGCGCGATAATGTCGAGCATGGTCTGGTCGGAAAGATCGGCAGCGCCTTCGAGGAAGGGGATGAGGTCTTCCCCGATATTCTCGACGACCAGCCGTTCGAGCGCTGGCGACAGGAGTTCGGCGCGGCCCAGGATAGCTGCCCCCTTGGCGCGGGCCTGCGGGCCGGCAGTGGGAAAGAGCCGGGCGGCCAGCGCTTCGAATTGTTCCATTTCGGGAACCGTCGGCTTGCCGCGCCGCGTATAAGCGTCGCAGGCGGCGATGAGCAGGGTATTGGTGCGATCCACACCACCCGTTTCGATCAGCAGCTGAAAGGTCTCGTAGGGCTGAAATCCAAGCATTTCCGGCGGAACCATCGACTCGTTCTGCATCGAATTTGATGCGAGTTCGACTCTTGACGGCAATTCGTTAGCAGACTGTTAACCTTGACGATCTCTTAATGGATATCAGCGCGAGGGGCGTCGCGCCGGGACGAAGTTACTCAACTCGCTGCCCCCACTAGGGACGGGGGAGCGGCGCAATTGGAGGTTGGCTTGGGTAAGCTACTAAAGTTCGAAGGGCGGAAGGATTCCGCCAGCGCTGGAAGGCAAGTGTCCGGCGACGCCCAGATCCTGATTTTCACCGGGGTGCGTTATGAACGCGGGACGCCGCTGCCACCAAACAATCACACGCATACGGGGCGTAAGCGCAAGCGTGTCTAGGCGGCTCGGGCCGATAGGCCTCGTTGCCGTCACGGTTCTGCTGGCCGGCTGCGTGGCGCGACCCGTGGGCGATTTCGGCCGGGCGCAACCGAGCGTGTTGCATGACACGGTCATGCCCTATGCCGGCAGGCTGATCGCCACCAATCGCAAGGAGCCGGTGTCCAACCTCAACCAGACCGACCAGGAACGCGAGATGCATGACCGCACCTGGCGCTTCCTGATCGCCGCCCATAGCCGCGACTGGCTGTTTGATTCATCGGTCGAGCTGCAACGCACCCGCATCGGCCGGGCGCGCGATTTCACTTACACCACCGAACGCTACTATACCTGGCTGCGCACGACGACTTACCAGTCCTCGACGACGCGCTACAACACGGTGGGCCGGCATATCCTGGCCGATCTCGACACCGTGCCCACAACGTTCCAGTCGATCTGCGCCGTCCTCGAAGTGGACCGGCAGCGGCGCGTGGCGCTGGCGGAACTTTCCGGCATCGAGCAGAGCGTCGCCGACAATGTCGCGGCGCGGCGCACCGAGAACCAGTGGCATATCGACTGGTTCGTCCGCGCCCTCACCTATCGCTATGACAGCTATGCCTATGCGCTCGACCACCTGCTGGTGGAAACGCCGCATGAGCAGTCCATGGGCGTGGACGAGAACCTGCGGCGCCTGCGGCCGTGGGTAGACCGGGCCAATCGCGGCGACTTCTGCGTGGATGGGGCAGTGGGCGGCCATGGCAGCGGTGTCACCATACCGTCGCGCTTCCAGACCATGGTGATCGACGACGAGGTTGTGGTACGCAAATAGGGCCTCTTGTCAGCAGGGTTCTATGAACGACCAGACGCCACCGCCTCATCCCACTTTTGCCGAGGCGCTGCGCGTCTGGGCCAAGATCGGTTTCCTGTCCTTCGGTGGGCCGGCCGGCCAGATTGCCCTGATGCACAGGGAACTGGTGGAGGAGCGGCGCTGGATTTCCGAGGCGCGGTTCCTGCACGCCCTCAACTACTGCATGCTGCTGCCCGGTCCCGAGGCGCAGCAACTGGCCACCTATGTGGGCTGGCTGCTGCATGGCTGGCGCGGCGGAGTGGCCGCGGGCGTGCTCTTCGTGCTGCCCGGCTTCTTCGTGATCCTGGCGCTGGCCACCAGCTATGCCCTGTTCCAGCAGCTCGATTGGGTCGCGAGCATCTTTTTCGGGTTGAAGGCCGCTGTGCTGGCCATCGTGGTCGAAGCGCTGCTCCGGGTGGCCCGACGGGCGCTCAAGAACAGCCTCTCCTATGGCCTCGCCATCATTGCCTTCCTGTCGCTCTTTGCATTCGGAGTGCCGTTTCCGCTGCTGGTGCTGGGGGCAGGGCTTGTGGGATACCTGGTGGCGAAACACCGGCCGGACCTGTTCGCCAGTGGCGGTCACAAGGCCAGTGCCAAGGCGCCGCAGGGCCCGGCGGTGATCGACCAGAACGTGTCGGAAGTTGATCCAAGCTGGCGGCGCGCGCTGATGGTAGCGGGCATATGGGGCAGCCTGTGGGTCGCGCCACTCGTGCCCCTGGTCCTGCTCTGGGGCTGGGATACGGCCTTCGTCACCATCATGACCTTCTTCTCGCAGATGGCGGTTGTGACCTTCGGCGGCGCCTATGCCGTGCTCGCCTATGTGGCAAGCGAAGCCGTGGGCACTTATGGCTGGTTGCAACCGGGGGAAATGCTGGACGGGCTGGCGCTGGCCGAAACGACGCCGGGCCCGCTGGTGCTGGTGCTGAGCTTTGTCGGCTACCTGGCGGGCTTTCGTGATGCCTCGGGGCTGCCCTCTGTCTGGGGCGGGGTACTGGGCGCGACCCTCGCCACCTGGGTGACCTTCGTGCCCTGCTTCCTGTGGATCTTCCTTGGAGCCCCCTATATCGAGCGGCTGCGGTCCAACGTGGCCCTGGCTGGCGCCTTGGCGGCGATTACAGCGGCCGTGGTGGGCGTCATATTCAACCTTGCCCTGTGGTTTGGCCTGCATGTGCTGTTTCGCGAGGTCGGGCGCGTTCAGGCCGGGCCTCTGTTCATAGCCTGGCCGGACTGGGCGACCCTGGACTGGGCAGCAGTGGCGCTGACCGTCGTGGCGGCCCTGGTGCTCTTCGGCCTGCATTGGGGGGTGCTGCGCACCTTGGCCATTTGCGCCCTTGGCGGGCTGGTGCTGCAGGCGCTGCTTTAGCGCGCCTGGCGCCGCAGATAGAGCCAAGCCGCGTGGGCCACGAGCAGCCCGAAGAAGACAAGTCCGCCGGTCGACCAGGCGTAGCCCCGCGCATCGTCTCCCGCGGTGAAGGCCCGGATGCCGTTGAGCGCCCAGCTTGCCGGCGTCAGCCAGAGTACCGGGCGGTACCAGGCGTCCTCGGGGATGAAGAGGCCGACCGTCGCAATGGCAACGTAGAGATTGAGGATCTTGAACAGGCCCAGCGCCTGCACCTTGTCGCGCGATATGGCGGGGATGAGCAGGGTCACCCAGGACACGGCCAGCGACAGGGTGAGGATCGGCAGCAGCCACTGATGGAAGGGCAGGTCGATGGCGCGGGCCGAATAGATGAAGGCGAAAGCATAGACGAGCACGAAAGCCGTTGGCAGGGCGACTCTGGCCCAGAGCACGCCGATTGCTGAGGCAGGACTGACCAGCAGTGCCTGATTCACGCCGCTATCCATCTCGTCCACGATCAGCATGGCGAACAGATAGCCCATGCCGGGCATATAGGTGATCAGTAGCAGGAGCTGCGTATTGTGCCACCACTCGGGATAGAGCCCCATATGGCGCAGGGTTGAGGCGGCGGCCGCCAGCACAAGCATCATGACCACGACATTGACCATGATGCTATCGCGGGTGATCGAGACGATGTCGTGGCGGATGACGGCGAGGACGCGGTTCATGATGCGGCTCCTATTCCTCGACCCGGCTGAGTTCTGAGGTGTAGGTGCTGATCGTCCAGCGATAGAAGACGAGGACCATCAGCGCCATATAGGCGAAGGCATAGATGATGTCGGCGGCACTGACGGCCGACGGATCGGCCGCCCAGAGCATGGCTCGCAGCATGGCGTGGCCGGGATTGATGGCGAAGAGCAGCCATTGCCAGAACCCGGTGACCACGCCGAAATGGGACAGGAGGGGCAGGAAGAGCACCACGGTGATCGGCATGGCGCGGGCGATGAAGTGATTCATCGAATTGGCCCCGGCGACGATCAGGAAGCCGCCCAGGACGCCGATTGCTCCGGTAAAGACCAGCACCAGCGTGAAGCGCAGGATCATGTCGATTGACGGCACCCAGAAGGCCACGGCCACGAGGAACAGGCTGCCCACAATGGCCAGCAGGGTGAGGGTAATGACCTTGGCAAGGATATAGTCGCGGACCGGTGCGGGTGAGACAGACAGCGCCGAAAGGGTGTTCTGGCTGCGCTCCATCAGCACGATGGACCCCACAAAACTCGCCCCGACAATGGCCGGATCGAAGAACAGGACCAGCGTGAAGATGGTGGGTGGCGCGTCGGGCGGCAGCAGCTTGAGGAAAATGGCGAAGGCCAGAGTGGTCAGCACGGTGAACAGATAGATGTTCTCGCGCGCCTGCAACTGGATATCCCAGAGGACCAGTCTCTTGAGGGTGGCGGTCATTGCACGGCCACCGGTTCGGCCTGGTCCAAGCGATGGCCGGTGACATTGGTGAAGACCTTGTCGAGACTGGCCTCCTGGGAATGGATCCGCTCCACCGTGCCCGAGCGGAGCAGAGCCAGGAAGGCGGAGTCGTCGCCGAGCCCATCGAGTGGAAATTCAATGGTCTGAGCATCTGCCGTTCCAACGGCGACCATGCGGCGTCCATGGGCTGACTTGAGAGCCTGCGGCGTGTCGAGAGCGGCAAAGCGACCATCGACCATGAAGGAGATACGGTCGCAGAGCTGGTCTACATCATTCATGTTGTGCGTGGTGAGCACCACGGTCTTGCCGGCGCGGGCAAGGTCGGCGATCAGCGACTTGACGATGCCGGCATTGACCGGGTCGAGGCCTGCCGTGGGTTCATCGAGAAAGATCAGCTCCGGATCGTGCTGGATGGCGCGGACGAAGTTGAGGCGCATGCGCATGCCCTTGGAGAAGGTCTCGACCTTCTTGTCCGCATAGTCCTCGAGCCCGACCAGGGCCATCATCTCGCGCGGGTCGCGGCTGGGTCGGGCGTAGAGCGAAGCGAAGAAGCTCAGATTCTCCCGGGCGGTGAATTTGAGGTAGTGATTGGGCAGTTCGAAGCCGACGCCGATGCGCTCGAAATAGTCCGAGCCCCAGCTTTCCAGCGGCTTGCCCATGACTGAGACTCTGCCGCCGAAACTGCGCTGCTGGCGCGTGAGGACCTTCTGCGTCGTGCTCTTGCCGGCCCCGGAAGGGCCGAGCAGGCCGAAGATTTCGCCGCGCTGGACGGCAAAGCTGACACCATCGACGGCGGGGCGCGACTGGCCCTTATAGGCATAGGTGAGATCGGCGACCGAAATGATGTCGCCGTCCTTCGCGCTCGCGGCCATTGCGGGCTCCTTGACTTGATCGTCGGAGCGCAGCATAAACAGACCGACGGTCGGTTTGCAAGGAGAATTGAATTGGCGCGGACCTATCTCAGTGCCGATGCACGGCGGGAGCAGATCCTGGATTGCGCGCAGCGGCTGTTCTTCACCAAGGGGTTCGAGGCCACGACCGTGGCAGACCTGATGCTGGCCGCAGGCGTCTCGAAGGGCGGGTTCTACCACCACTTTGCGGCCAAGGATGACGTGTTGGAGGCGCTGAGCGCGCGCATGGCCGAGTTGACTGTGGGCATCATCGAGGAGGTGATCGCCCGGCCCGGGCTCTCGGCCTTCGAGCAGCTCGATCAATGCCTGCGCGCCCTGCGGCGCTTCAAGAGGGATCAGGCCGACGGCATTCTGGCCGCGTTCGAAACCCTGCTGCGGCCCGAGAACATCGCCCTCTACGAACGCATCAACCGGGCCAATATCAAGACTGTGCTGCCCCTGTTCGAGGCCATCATAGAGACGGGCCGGCAGGATGGCTGCTTCAACGTGCCGGATGCGCGGCTGGCCGCCGAGGCCATCCTGGGACTGGGCAGGATGTCCCATGACTTGGTCGCCAATGCCATCGCGGCCCGCGACACGGCCGATCGCGCAAAGGCAAATGCCGCGCTGGAACGGGGATTGAGCTTCCAGGGCATCATCATCGACCGCATTCTGGGCCTGCCCGACGGCAGCATCCAGTTCGTGGAGCCGGGGTTTGTCGATGCGCTGCTGCCGGTGGAGGCCTAGGCCAACGCAGCGACAGCCTTGAGCCGCTCCAATACCTTAGGGGCGAAGTCACCCAGCATGGCCACGTCCTGCCACTGGGCGGCATGGACTTCGTCGAGCTGCGCGACCAGAGGCAGGGCGGGGTCGGCAACGAAGAGATATTGCAGGTCGTGATGGATATGCTGCGGCTCGTTGCGGGAGGGCTTGCCCGGGACGTCATGGCTATCGATGACGAAGGGCAGGTCGGTGCCCGCGTGCCATGGATGCAGGGTGAGCCCGGACACGGCTGTTTCTTCTTCGGCCTCGCGGCGGGCAGAGAGGTGGAAGAAGGCGGATGGTTCGTAGTGACCGCCCGGCTGGAGCCAGCGGCCAATGGTGACATGGTCGATGAGCAGGGTTCGCCTGTGGTCCGGAGAGAGGATGACAGCGCTGGTGGTCAGGTGCCCCGGAAAGGTGGTGCGCTGGTCGAGGCGATGACCCTCCCGCATCTGCCAGCGCAGCAGCGAGAGGTGTTCACGCGGCGTGGCGACTTCGCCGAGGTAGCGGGCCACGGCGGCGGCGAGGGCGGCGTCGAAGGCGTCCGGGGTCATGGTCATATCTCGCTCACCCGGCGCCTCGCGGCCCGCAGCTGATCTCGGCCAGTTCCTCTTCGAAGCGGGTGCGCATGGCTTGGTGCGGGGCCGAGAGGCGGACCAGGGCGAAGAGCTTGTCGGTGCGCGATTCGACGACCAGAAGGCCTTCGGCAATGTCGATCTGCTGCTGGGCAAGGAGACGCGTCTGCGCGGCGTTGAAGACGCCCAGCTCGACGGTCTGGCCGATGCCGTCGCGATTGGTGGTCGAATAGGTGACGACCCCTGCTTCGTTGTAGAGCGCGATGGACCAGAAGGCGTCCGGCAGGACGCCGCTGAGATAGGCGGGGCCCTCGGAGAGATCGATCTGGCAGAGGCCATAGCTGAGCTCGGGATCGAGCTGCAGCGGATTGGGCTCACCCGGCGCGACGGGCGGCAGGACGACGACGCGGTTCTTCGCGTCGAAGGCCGCGATCCGCGTCCAGGTGGTCTCCTCGGCCAGAAGCGGCAGGGCGAGGATGGTGGCGATGTGGATGATGCCGCCGAGCAGCAGCCCGCCGATGAACCACAGGAGGGTGCGGATCATGCGCAATCCTCCATAGTGATGGAGGGCATAGTCATGTCTGCCGCTGCGAAGCTGGAGAGCGCCGTGGTGTCGTAGAGCGTCAGGACCAGGCTGAAGGAGCCGGTGCCGGCCAGTTCGAGCCAGGTCATGGGCCGCAGCCGCGTGCCGACATGCACGCGGATGGCGCCGTCGGTGGCGCGGATAACTTCGCTCGAGCGCAGGGCGGCGTCGGTACCGGGCGCGGCGAGATTGACCCAGTCGGCATCAACGGCGACCAGGGTCCAGAAGGTCGAGACGGGCACATGGCCGTCGAGGCGGTAGGAGCATGCGAGGTCGAGCGGCGCGCCGTCACTATCGGTCGTCGCGACGAAGCGCAGGCCTTCGCTGCGACCCAGTTGCAGGGCCGCCTCGCGGGTGATGTGGCCATTTGTATAGGGGTTGGGATTGGGCGAGCCGATATCGGGCCAGGCCGTCCAGGGCCCCAGCGAGACCGCGCCGAACAGGCGCCCGTCCGTGAGGGCATAATAGCTGAGGCCGAACCCCAGAGAGAGGGCCACGGCAATACTCATCAGCAGTCGCAGGACGAAACGCACGGGTCAGCTTCTCTGCGATTGGGGCATGGGATGGCTGGACCGGCTGCGTTGCGGATAGGCTAGGCTTGTAGCAATGGCGAGGCCGGGGCGGAAGTGATTCTGCCGCAATTGATGTGAGCGCTGGAGGCAGGATGGGCAGCTTTTCCCTGGGGGCGACAACTTTCGTGCTGCTGACGGCCCTGATGGCCGGTAGCGTGGCGGGCAAGGACAAGCAAGGCATGGGGCCCGGCGCCTGGATCGGCGGGTGGAATGCCGGGCCTGAGCAGGACATTTTCATCGCCCTGTCCTCCGACGGCTTCATGATGATCGAAGGATTTGCCAGCTGGGGGGCGTCCGATCCGGAACGTGTCGAGCGGGGCGCGATCAATATAGGCGAGTTCGCGGTGAGGGTGCCCGTGGAGTGGATCGACAGGCGGCAGAACAAGCTGGATTTCGCGGTGAGTGTCGAGGGTTCAGCAGTACGGCCGGCGGTCGCGGACGACTACGATTGCGTCGTCACACTGTTCCTGACGGACCGGGGACTGAGAGCCGAGGACAACGGCATGTGCGGCGGGCACAACGTGACCTTTACCGGCGACTATACCCGCGAGCAGTGACCTAGAGCCCCGTCGGCCCCGAGGCCGGTCCCTGCGCAGTGGCGCGCGGGGTGATCTGGTCGAGCGTTGCTTCGAGGCGGTCGGCCAGGTCGAGCAGCTTGCGCGCTGCGGCCGGCTTGAGACTGGGCGGACGCTCGACGACCTCTTCCACCTCTTCCACCTCCGCATCGGCGATGATCGCCTCGGGCATTTCGAACTCGATGCCGAAGACCGGCTGCACTTCGACATTGGTATGGGCGAAGGCCATGAACTTCTGCCAGGCAATGGTGGGCAGGGTGCCGCCGGTGAGATCGTTGGTGGGCTGGTAGTCGTCATTGCCGAACCAGACGGCGGCCACGTAATTGCCGGTAAAGCCGCAGAACCAGGCGTCGCGATAGGAGGTCGTGGTGCCGGTCTTGCCCAAGGTGGGCACGCCCTCGATGGCGGCGCGGCGTCCGGTTCCGCCGGTGACCACGGTGCGCATCATCTGGTTCATATAGGCCACGGTCTGTTCGGAGAGCACGCGCTCGCGCGGGGCTTCGATATCCTTCTCCCAGATCAGTTGGTCATTGAGCGTGGTCATCCGGGTAAGGCCATAGGCCGGCGTCTTGTAGCCGTGATTGGCAAACACGGCGTAGGAGGAGGTCATGTCGAGAACCGAGACCGAGGCGACGCCCAGCGCCAGCGAGCGGGTGACGGGATATTCCTGGCGCAGGCCCATGCGATAGCTCAACTGGGCGATGGCATCGCGGCCGGTCTTGATCGAGAGGGTGACGGGCACGGTGTTGATCGAGGCGGCGAAGGCGCTCATCAGCGTGGTCTGGCCGCGATAGGAGCGGCCGTAATTCTGCGGACACCAGTCGCCGATGCAGACGGGGCGGTCGGAAATGGTGTCATTGGGCGTGAGGCCAAGCTGCTCGAAGGCCTCGGCATAGACGAACGGCTTGTAGGACGAGCCGGGCTGGCGATTGGAGACGATGGCGCGGTTGAACTGGCTCTTGGCATAGTCGGTCCCGCCGACCATGGCGCGGATGGCGCCCTGTGTATCGGTGACAACCATGGCGCCCTGCTCGACGCGATACTGCTCGCCCTGCTCGCGGATCACCGAGGTGATGGCCTCCTCGGCATAGCTCTGCAGGGTGGTGTCGATGGTGGTGCGGACGACGAAGTTGTTGCCCGGCGCATTGGCCGTCTCGATGATCGCCTTGGCTTCCTCGAAGGCCCAGTCGAGGAAGTAGTTGGGCGAATTGATGTCGTTGGTGCGGTCGATGGCCGAAGCCGGGTGGCGGCGCGCAGCGGTGACCTGGCCCTCGGTGAGGAAGCCCGACGCGACGAGGTTGGTGAGCACCAGATTGGCGCGGCCGCGGGCGGCGGCAAGGTCGACATGCGGGGCGTAGTTGCCCGGCGCCTTGAACATGCCGGCCAGCATGGCCGCTTCGGCCAGGTTGATGTCCTGCACGCGCTTGCCGAAGTAGAATTCGGCCGCGGCAGTGACGCCGTAATTGCCGCCACCCATATAGGCGCGGTCGAAATAGAGCTTCAGAATCTGGTCCTTGGAATAGTTCCATTCGAGCCAGATGGAGAGGAAGGCCTCGACGATCTTGCGCTCGAGCGTGCGCTCGGAGGAGAGGAAGAGGTTCTTGGCCAATTGCTGGGTGATGGACGAACCGCCCTGGGTGCCGCGTTCGCCCTGGGCATTGCTCATCAGAGCGCGCAGCGTGCCGACGACGTCGATGCCGAAATGCTCGTAGAAGCGCCGATCCTCGGTGGCGAGCGTGGCCTTGATGAGGAAATCGGGCATCTGGTCGAGCGCGACACTGTCGTCCGAGCGGATGCCGCGGCGGCCGATCTCGGTGCCGAAGCGATCGAGGAAGACGACCGAATAGTCCTCGGCCTTGTTGAAGGCACCGCGATCGATGATGTCGAAGGCGGGCAGGGCGAGGGCGGTCATCAGGACCGCGCCGATGGCGCCGAAGGAAAAGGCGTCGCTCAGAATTTCGACAAAGAAGCGCTTTATGCCCGAGACGTGGAAACGGGACATGAAATCCTGGTAGCGCGTGTAGCCGCGGCCAAGGGCCTGCCAGAACTCGTAAAGCGAGGAATCGAGCCAGGCGTCGGCCGCCAGCATGCTGCCCTTGGGGCGGCGCTTCTTTTCCTTGGTATAGAACGGATCCTGCACGGTGAACCCCGACGCCCCGAATAGGGGCAGAGTTGTCCGCAAATGCCGGACAAGGCAACACAATCGCTGGAATATGATTGCATTGGCCGAGCCGCAAGCGCAAACCGGCAACAGCATGAACGGCAAACGGTAAACATGGCCTTTTGGGAAGAAAAAACGCTTGAGCAAATGTCGCCGGCAGAGTGGGAAGCGCTCTGCGACGGCTGCGGCCGCTGCTGCCTGATCAAGCTCGAGGACGAGGATACCGGCACGCTGATTACGTCCGACGTGCGCTGCAAGCTGCTGGACGGGGACACCTGCGCCTGCACCGACTATCCCAATCGCAAGGCCAAGGTGCCGGACTGCATCAAGCTGACGCCGGACAATGTCCGAGAAATTCCCTGGATACCCACCACCTGCGCCTATCGGCGGCTGGCGGAGGGAAAGGGCCTGGCCTGGTGGCATCCGCTGGTCTCGGGAGACCCGCAGACCGTGGTGGATGTTGGGGTTTCGGTAAAGGGCCGGACCTATCTCGAGACCGAGATCGACCCCGAAGATTGGGAAGAACACGCAGTGGACTGGCCCGAATGGGAACCACCGGAAAGTCTTTAAATTGAGACGCTTACCTCCTGTTAACCATAAGTGTGGCCTGATCGGCACGGTAGGAATGGCCCAGGACAGGCTGGATGAACAAGGTGACCATGAGCGGCAATGACGGTTTCTGGGCGCGCATTCGTGCCGCGCTGGGACGGGGTGCTGATTCTCAGGCGCCGGCTTATGGCCAGGCGGCCATCGCCCGCAATCCGCACAAGAAGTCCCGCACTGCCCAGCGCGTGGACGAAGCGCTGCGCCGCAGCTGGAGCCACGCCGCCGAGCGCAATGTGTCGCTCTGCGTCCTGGCGCTCGAAATGGATGGCTATGCCGACTATTTCGCCACCTACGGGCGCGACGCGGTCGAGGAGACCCTCGAAACGCTGGAAAGCACCGTCCGAGCCCTGCTACCGGGCGAAACGCATCATTGCGTTCGCAACGGTCGCGCCGGCTTCCTCCTGGTGCTCCCCGACATGCCGGCCCTGATGGCCCGCGACCTGGCGAGCCGGATCGCGGTGGCGGTGCGCAAGCTGGGCCTCGTCAACCGCGAAAGCCATGCCGGGCAGGTAACGCTCAGCACCGGCATTGCCGTGGCCAATCCGCAGGGCGGTGTGGATCGCGCCGTGCTCGAGGCGGCCCAGCAGGCGGTGCAAAAGGCGCAACGCCGGGGTCTGGCCCGCTTGGAAGTCATCGACCTGCGCGGCCGCGACGAGAAGCGAAGCCGGGCGGCCTGATCAGACAGCCCGTTGCATTGAGCCTTTCCACGCCTTATTAGAGCCGTCCCCGCGCAGGCGGAGAGCAGCCACATCCCGCGGGATGTGGATTGCCGCGTCTGACTGCCCAAGCATGTCCGCCACGAAGCCCAGCCTCGTTCGGAGCATGGTTGTCTGCGTTTCAATATGAGGACGGCATGATGACCCATTCCTGCGGCCTGGACTTTGGCACGTCCAATTCCACGCTGGGGCGCGTGGACGCGAGCGGTGTCCCGCATCTTCTGGCACTCGAAGACGGCCAGAAGACTATTCCCAGTGTGCTGTTCTTCGGCTTCGAGGATGACCGCGTGCATTTCGGCCGCGCGGCGGTAGCCGAATATGTGACCGGGGCCGACGGACGGTTGATGCGCTCGCTCAAGAGCGTGCTGGGTACGGCGCTGTTCGCCGACACGACGCGCGTCAAGGCGCGGCGGCTGGGTTTTGGGGAAATCATCGGCACCTTTGTCGGCGAACTCAAGCGCCGGGCCGAAGCGGAACTGGGCGGAGAATTGACCGAGGTGGTCATGGGCCGTCCAGTGCAGTTTGTCGATGACGATCCGGTTGCCGACAAGGACGCGCAGGGGCAACTGGAGGCGGCTGTGCGGGCGCAGGGCTTCAAGCATGTCGAATTCCAGTTCGAGCCCATAGCGGCGGCGCTGGACTATGAGCGGCATGTCGGGACCGAGAAGCTGGCGCTGATCGTCGACCTGGGCGGCGGCACGTCGGACTTTTCGCTGGTGCGGGTCTCGCCCGATCGGGCCGGCAAGCCGGATCGCAGCGGCGATATCCTGGCGACGGCAGGCGTCCATATCGGGGGCACCGACTTCGATCGGCTGCTGGCCATGAGCCGGGTCATGCCGGAGCTGGGCCTCGGGACGCGGACCCTCGATGGCAAGCGGCACCTGCCGGTGGCGCCCTATTTCGATCTTTCGACCTGGCACCGCATCAACCGGCTCTATGATCCCAGGGCGCTGCGCGACCTGCGCTCGACCATGCGCGAGGCACGGGCGGCAGGGCAGGTGGAAACCTTCGTGATGCTGGTCGAGGAGCGGTTGGGGCACCGGCTGATCGGGGCGGTGGAAGAGGCCAAAATCGCGCTGTCGGACCATGAGGCGGTGGATTTTGCCTTTCCGGTGCGGGAGCGCGTGATCGCTACGACCCTGACGATTGCGCAACTGGCCGATGCACTGGCGCATTCCATCGAACGGCTGGAGGGCACGATCGGGGAAACGCTGCACCGGGCCGGCGTGGGAGCGGGCGCGGTGGACAGCCTGATTCTCACCGGTGGCTCCACCCTCGTACCGGCGGTGGCGGGTCGGCTGCAGGCAATGTTCCCGGAGGCCGAAGTGGTGCGCACTGACGTGCTTGGAAGCGTGGGCCTGGGCCTGGCGCTGGAGGCGAAGCGGGTGTTTGGGTAAACATCGGCAACCGGGCTCGCGCAACCAAAACGGCTTGAACGCGTCTCCCTGAGGGAGGGCATTAATGAGCCAGGTTGCATTCAAGTTCCGGCAGATCATGCAGCGCATGTGGTTTCTGCCTGCCGCATTTTCGCTGGCGGCCGTGCTGACCCTGCTGGTGGCGTTCGGGATGGCGCGGCTCGTCCCTGATCGCCTGCCATTCACGCTGTCTACCGAAGCGGTCGAATCGATCCTGGCGGTCCTCGCGACGAGCCTGCTAACGGTCTCGGTGTTCGCCCTCTCGACCATTGTCAGTGCCCTAGCGACGGCTTCATCCCAAACGACGCCGCGGGCGGTGCCGCTGATTGTGGGGGATCGGAGCGCGCAAACCTCGATCTCGGTCTTCATCGGCGCGTTCCTGTTCTCCATTGTCGGCATCATCGGCCTTTCGGCGGGCATCTATAGCGAGGCCGGCCGTCTATTGCTGTTCGTGGTCACACTGGGCGTGGTGGTGCTGGTTGTTGCCGCGTTGATCCGCTGGATTGGCCAGATATCGGCCATTGGCCGGGTGGGTGAGACGGTAAAAAAGGCCGGGGACGCAGCCGCCAGATCGTTCGAGACCGTGCCCGGCAAGGGATTACTCGGGTGCCGTGAACTGTCCGGGGAGGCCTCGGGCGACCCGATCTTTGCCCGCAGGATCGGTTATGTGCAGCATATCGATATCGGCCGGCTGCAGGACGGCGCGGAGGAAAACGACCTGCTGGTCACCATTACCGCGCGGCCCGGCGCCTATGCCGCACCGGACCGGCCATTGGTCCGGATCGTGGGGCAGGCCGACGAGGAGGTAATCGAGAAACTGGCCGGCGCCTTCACGATTGGCGACGCGCGCACATTCGACAGCGACCCGCGATTCGGGCTGATCGTGCTGGCCGAAATCGCCGGCAAGGCACTGTCGCCGGGCATCAACGACCCCGGCACGGCCATTGCGGTGATCGGCAGGCTCGTGCGGGTGCTCGCGGCTCGTCCCGAGGAGGACGGCGAGCTTGAATATGAGCGGGTGCTGGTGGCGCCGCTCGATCCGAACGACCTGATGGCCGACGCCTTCCGCCCGATCGCCCGCGATGGCGCCGGCAGCATCGAAGTCATGCTGCGCCTGATTGTGGGGCTGAAGACGCTGGCCCGATGCCGCCCGGAGCTGGAGGCGGCCGCCAAAGGGATGATCAGCGATGCCGTGGAACGCGGCCTGGCGGCCATGGGTGCCAAGAGCGACAAGGCGGCGCTGAAGGCGGCGGGGAAGATGGAGTGAGCGCGGGCACGCGGCAGAGTCTTTCGCGCTGCAATGCGAGCCTGACGCTGTTGGGCATCGCCCCAAAGATCGGTCCACTGGACCAGTTCTGCCTGCGGCACGGCCCCGCCTTTCGAGCTTAGCTCTCAAGGCCTTCTCACCTAAAATCGGTCCACTGGACCGATTTTGCGCGAAGCGCCGGTTCGAAGTTATCCCCGCGTGACGGTGACCCGCTATAGTTCAGGCATGGTCGACGAATTGGGTCGATAAGGCGCCGGCAGGGCTGCCCCAGCGGAACATCTGACATGAATGACAATGACCCTGAGCGGAACCGCGATGGCGGCGTCGTGCCGTGGTCTTCGGTACGCTCCGACTATGAGGCGGGCCTTTCGACCCGAAACGGCATCGCCCACCGCTATCGGCTACGGCGTGGGCAACTCGATGCGCGGGCGCGCGCCAACAAGTGGCTTCGACCGGGGAGTCCCGGAGACATCGACCGTCGCATCCTGATCGCGCGGGTATCTGCAGACCGCCGGGAATGCCTATCTGCAGGCGGGGATCGTCGATGGCGCGGTGCGCACGCTCTTTGTCTTGCGGCCCGACCGGATGAGCGTGGTCGCGGGGCGCGATGGCCGGCCGGTGGCCTATGACTACAAGGCCGGGGGAAGGGCCACGCGGATATCGCAGGAGCCCCTGCCGGGGCCGGGTGTGCTGCATACCTGATTGTCGACCGCCAGGGCGTGAGCGTCCTGCGCGATCCATTCAGCTCGAAACCCTATGTGCTGTTCTACACCACCAAGCGCGTCGGCGGCGGCGTGGCGGACTATGACGCGATCAAGCTGCTGAAGTTTGGCGTGAGCTGAGGGCTTCCGCTCCTTCACCTTCTCCCCTTGAGGGATAAGGTGCCCGAAGGGCGGATGAGGGGTCACGCGACAATCAGTGACGCTGAGCGCGCGGATGGGCCGGAACCCCTCACCCGGTTTTTCGCTGAACGCGAAAAACCACCCTCTCCCTCAAGGGGAGAGGGGAGGGCCGGCGGCGCTTCAACCGCACCCCAAGACGCACCCTCACCCGGCCTCCCCCTGAAGACGGGGAGCCTGACCGGCCGGCAAGGCGCCAATGCCGATGGGCGGACCGTGGCGATCTCGCATAGCGTCGTGCTGCGGTTTCGCAATGACGTGTCGCCAGGGGACCGCATCGTTTACCGCGGCCGCAATCTCGACGTTGTCAGTGCGGCCGACCTCAACGGTCGGCGGGCTTATCTCAGCTGCGCCTGCAGCGAAACCAGCTTTACCGGGTGAGGCCATGCATCCCATTCCCTCCCCGCAAGGGGGAGGGTGACGAAGGAACCGCACGGTCGGGAGTTTCAGATGGCCTTTCATCACACACGATTTCCGCTCGATATCGCGCTGGGGGCGCGGGGTGGGCCGGAGCGGCGGACTGAAGTGACGACGCTGGCGGGCGGAGGCGAGAAGCGCAATGGGCGCTGGGCCCATTCGCGGCGGCGCTACAATGCCGGCTATGGCGTGAAATCGCGCGCGGACATGCAGGCGGTGCAGGGAGCCTCGTGCTGGAGGCGCTGGCCATCCTGTTCCTGCGCAAGGGGCTCAAGGCGGATATCGGGCGGGCGTGAGGGGACTTGCACCGCCCTCTTGGCTGGCCGATATTTGGGACGGAAGGACATGCCCATGGCCCGACGTGTATTCACTGTATTCGCCCGCTGGGACGACGATGCGAGACTCTACTATTCCGAGAGCGATATCGTTGGCCTGCATATCGAGGCCGAGAATCTGGATGAGTTCGAGACGCTGTTGTTCGAGTTCGGACCAGAACTGATTTTGGCCAACCATATTCCCGCTGACCAACGCGGGGCCATGCGAGACCAAGACCTGATTCCGGCCATCGTCTGGCGTCGGCCGGAAGAACGGGCGGCCTAGTGGTTGACGGCTACTATTCTGCGGTCGTCAAGGAATTGCGGCGTCTCGGATATGCCTTTCTCGCCAGCGCAAAGGCTCTCACGAAAAGTGGTCCAATGATCGTGGCAAGGTACTTATCGTACCCCGCAACCTCATGAGTCGGCACACTGCCAACCCCATCCTCAGGGACGCAGGAGCCGAGAAGAAGTTTTGATCCCGCCTCATTCATGTCCCATTCAGTTTGCAGGCGCTATTGATCGGGGCATGAAAACGAACACTCCAAAACCGTCGGCCGCCATGGCCCTTGCACTGGCCCTCGCGCTTGCCCTTGCGGGCACCGGCGCGACCAAGGCCCAGGCCTGCCTCGACAAGCAGCAGATCCAGGAAGCGGTGTCTTCCGGGCAGATCATGTCGCTCGACGCGGTGTTGGCCCAGGCCGGCATTCCTGCCGACAGCGAAATCCTCAATGTTCAGGTGTGTGACGAAGGCGGCAGGCTGGTATATGTTATCGGCGTGTTGAGCCCGGATGGTCAGGCCCAGAACCTGACCCTGAGCGCTCAGTAGTGGCAGTCATGGCGGGGGCGCCCAATGCGTGTTCTGGTTGTTGAAGACGATACCAATCTCAATCGGCAGCTCAAGGAAGCGCTGACCGAGGCGGGCTACGCGGTCGACGTGGCCTTCGATGGCGAGGAGGGGCACTTCCTCGGCGACACCGAACCCTACGATACGATCATTCTCGATATCGGCCTGCCGCAGATGGATGGCCTCTCCGTGCTGGAGGAATGGCGCCGCGCCGGCAAGACCACGCCGGTGCTGCTGCTGACGGCGCGGGACCGCTGGAGCGACAAGGTCCAGGGCATCGACGCCGGCGCCGACGACTATGTGGCCAAGCCGTTCCACATGGAAGAAGTGCTGGCGCGCGTACGGGCCCTGGTCCGCCGGGCCGCGGGGCACGCGAGCAACGAGATTGTCTGCGGTGCCGTTCGCCTCGATGCGCGTTCGGGCAAGGTCACGGTGGATGGCCAGTCGGTCAAGCTCACCAGCCACGAATTGCGGCTCCTGAGCTACCTCATGCACCACAAGGGCAAGGTGATCTCGCGCACCGAACTGACCGAGCATCTCTATGACCAGGACTTCGACCGTGACAGCAACACGATCGAAGTGTTCGTCGGGCGCCTGCGCAAGAAGCTGCCGGAAGACTGCATCCAGACGGTACGCGGACTGGGCTACCAGATCATCGGGGATTGACCCGCTTGGGCCCCGCCGTGGCTGACATGAAGGGCCCCTGACATGCAGGGCAAGGGCTCCATTGCGGTTTCACTGTTCTGGCTCTCGGCCGGCTGGCTGGTGCTGGCGCTGATCACCACTGGGATTCTCCTCACCGATCTTTATTCGCGTGCGCTCGACACGACGCTGACCGAAACGCTCGACTTTCACGTTGAGACCCTGACCGGCAGCCTGCTGGAGAACGGCGATCCGCGCGGGCCAGAGATCGCGCTTGCCGACCCGCGCTTTGAGCGCCCGCGCTCGGGCTGGTACTGGATCATCCGTGACGCGGACGGCGGCCTGGTCAACCTTTCCACCTCGGTGGTAGGTATCGACCTGCCGGCTGTCGGCACGGCCGCCGATGCATTCGGGCGCAGTTCGGAAATCATCAACGATCCCTTCGGCACGCAATTGCGCATGGTCGAACGCGCCGTCACGCTCGACGGGCAGAGCTACCGCATCACCGTGGCCGGCAATCTCACCGAAATCCTCAAGCTGGTTTCGGATTTTCGCGGACAGACCTTCATTGTGCTGGGCGTGGTCGGCGTGATGCTGGCCGCGATGAGCGCCTTCGTGGCCCGAATCGCCCTGCGGCCCATCGCGCAGCTCAGCCGGGCCGTGGAGTCGGTGCGCGAGGGGGACAGCGCCGAGGTTTCGGGCACCTATCCCATCGAGATTGCGCCGCTGGCTGAAGAGGTCAATGAACTGCTGCGCTCCAACACCCAGATCATCGAGCGGGCGCGCAACCAGGTCGGCAACCTGGCCCATGGCCTCAAGACCCCCATCGCAGTGCTGCGCAACGAGGCGCATGCCCGCAAGGGGGCGCTGGCCGACGTGGTCGCCAGCGAGACCGAGAAGATGAGCAACATGGTCTCGACCTATCTCGAGCGGGCGCGGCTGGCGGCCCGCACCTCGGTGGTGGGCAAGAAGGCCGATGCGACCATGATCATGCTCCGGCTGACCCGGGTCATGCGCAAGATTCACCCCGATGTCACGATCGCCTTCCAGCGGCCCGACGCATCGCTGCCCTGGTTCCGGGGCGACGAGGCCGATCTCGAGGAAATGGCGGGCAATGTGCTCGACAATGCCTGCAAGTGGTCCAAGGGACAGGTGGGGGTGCGCCTTTCCGCCGAGCGCAGCGACAAGGGCACGCATCTCCTGATCCGCATCGACGACAATGGCCCGGGACTCAGTGATGCCGATGCGCAAAAAGTGTTGCGTCGCGGTGTCAGGTTGGACGAGAAGACACCCGGGACCGGCCTTGGGCTGGATATCGTCAAGGAACTGGTCGATGTCTACGGCGGTAGTCTGGAGCTCAAACGCTCCCAGCTTGGCGGCCTCCTGGTGGAACTGAGACTGCCCACGGCGCGCCTGGGCGGGCTGGTCCGGCCGACGGAAAGCTGACGCACTTTCGCCGCAATGGCGCAACAAGAACCGACTGACCGCATGCAGAGGCCAATAGACTCATGAACCGCAACACGTTGATCGCCCTTCCGCTCCTCGCTCTTGCCCTGGCAGGCTGCTCGAGCACCGGAACCGCGCGCGTCGCCCAGGCCCCGGTCGCAACCCAGCCGGTCATTGCTCAGCCCATGGTGCCGACCACGGCCCAGACTGTGCAGACGGCCCGCCTGACCACCAGCATTGCCAATGGCTTCGTCGACCCCGCAGCGCTGGCGCTGATGACGGCCAAGGATTCGAACGAAGCCAACAGCGCCCAGTTCTATGCCCTGCAGTTCGGCCGTCCCGGCGCGCCGCGCCAGTGGGCCGGGGACAAGGGAACGACCGGTTCGGTGGCCGTTGGCCCCTATGTCCGGGTCAACAATCTCGACTGCCGCGACTTCACCCATACCGTCAAGCTGAACGGCACCGACTATGTGAAGAAGGGCACCGCCTGCCGCGAGCAGAACGGCAACTGGAACGTGGTCCAAGGCGCTGCCTGACGATCACGTTTGGGCGCGGGCAAAGGATTGTTTACCAAGCAGCTTTAGGGTCGGTGGGTAAGTCGCACACCGCCCATAGAGTTCATGAACCAGCCTGCCCAAAGCATTGACGCAGCCGTGTCGCGAGCCGCGCGCCCCGCGGCCCGCAGTTCCGCGGCCGCGCCCAGGCCGTTCTGCGGCATGATCGACCCCGTGCTCGTCAATGAGCCGGTGCTGTTTCCCTTGAGCGGATCCGTGAGCCTGGAAGCCGCCAATGCCGCCTGGACCTGGGTGACCCGCGACCTGTGCCCGGATCTCATTTCCGCCGAGGGCGCCACCAATGGCAACCTTCGGGCAGGCGACCTCGAGCCGCTGATGCCAGACGTGCTGGCGCGCATGAAGGCGGCTACCGACAAGGTGGATGCCGACAGCGAGGCGCTGCGGCGCCTGCGGGCCCAGTTTGGCCGCGAGCATGCCCGCGATGAAATCCGGACCGTTACAGCAGCGCTCAAGGCACGGGCGCTCCTGCCCAAGGCGCAGGGCTTCGGCAAGGCCGTCAACACCATGGCTGACGATGCGGCGCTCGGCACGGCGCTCCAGGCCATGCCGCTGCAGGATGCCCAGCTTGCCGCCCTGCTGTTTCAGGCCGCCGTCGGTCAGGTCGCCAATCCGTCCCGTCTCATATCCACCGTGGTCAAGCTCTGCGGCAGCACTGAAGAAGTCGCCATCACCCGCAATGGCTTCGCGCCGCTGATCGAGGCCATGCTCGCGCATGCCCAGAGCCAGTTGCGCTACCTGCACCTGACCGGGCCCTTTGCGGATACCGATCTTGTGTGCCGCAGCCTCACCCGATTCCACAGGCTGGTTCGGTCGCTGACGGGCTACATCGAGTTTGCACGCGGCAGCCGCACCACGCAAATCCTTGCCACCATCACCAAATCGGTGTCGGACCGCGTCGAGCCGCGCCTGCGGGAAGTCGTGACCGATCTCAACCAGGCCATGCGTCGCCCGCGCGAAGGCGCGGACCGGATCGACAATGACCGGCTGCTGGGCGCGATCAACGGCGTCTACCTGCTCTCCACCGTGCGCGATTGCCGCGGATCACTGGCCCTCAATGCGGTTTTCGACCAGGCCTGGAGCCAGACCGGTCAGGCGCTGGAGCTGCATATCCAGCGCAACCTCGATCTCTTGCGGCAGAGTCCGGCAGATCCGATGATCGGCGCAAGGCTCGATGCGGCGATAAAGATGGCCGAGATCCGGTTTAATGCCGAATATGCCGAGACGCTCAAACGCGCCCGCGCTACGGCCGAACGCCAGGCCTGAACTCGTTCTCCATTGGCCGCAACCGGACCAGGGTTGCCCCTTTGTCGCGGACCACGACGGGCTGGCCGGCTGCCTTGGTCCGGGCCGCAACCAGGGCGACGGATCCCGCCTTGGTCTGGCGCAACACCACGCCAACAGCCTGCGGCGGATGATGACCGTCTGAACCGGCATAGATGAGAGCACCCGGATCGAACTGGCGCGGTTCGTCGCAGACCACTGTGACCAGTTGCGCGTCGCGCCCGAAGCGGCCTTGCAGATAGGGCGGTACCGGGTCGACCGGACCGGTCGGGGCGGCGGCGGGGGCCGCGTCCGGTCCATTGCGGGACAGCGGAACCAGGGCAACGCGCTCCTGGGCCACGATGCCCGCTGCCGTCGGAGGAATGAGGCCGAGGTCGACGCCAGCCGCGATGTCGCACACGGCGAGCGGCTGAGGCGCCTCTGAAAGCACCAAGAGGCCGGTTTCGCGCCGGGGGCGGAAGAACCATACCATCCGGCGGGGGGCGGGCGCGGGCCGCTGAAGCATGGCCAGGCCACCATCGAGATAGGCAGGGGCCCCCTCCGCACTCTCGGGCGCAATGCCGGCGGGAGCGTCGGGAGTCTCGTAGATGCGATCGATCTGCGGGTCCTCCACAGGCCGGCGATTGCGTCCGAGCAATTGGTCAATGGCGTCGGCGCCGCTCTGGATGCAGCCCAGGCGCGTGAAATAGCCGGCGGCACTGCCCGCCAGCACAATCCCTTCGCGTTGCCCAATGGCTTCGAGGCGCCCGCGCCCGTGATGCCATTGGCTCGCCCCTCCAGCAACGTGCCAGAGGGTAAGGTCGGGCTGCCAGCCACCCGAAACGAGCAGGCGATCCGTGCCCATGACCGGTGCGTCGCTGCGGTCGCTGTGAACCTGGAGCAACCCGCCGGCGCGCGCCATCGCCGCCGAGAGGGGAATGGTACCCGGAGACTGCACCATGCCGTAGGCGCGCGAAAAGGCGATGAATCGGGAGGCGGGATTGGGCCGGCTGTCGAGAACGCGCCCAATGCCAATGCCCACGTCGCTGGCCAGCATGGCAAGCCGGTATGCGGGGTTGCTGGACGTGGCAACGACCGCATCCTGGCCCTGCCAGACGCCATATCGAGAAGCCAGCTCATAGGCATCCAGGGTGCCGATCACGCCGGGCAGCCGATTGCCCGCGAATATGGGCAGCCTTTCCAGCGAGCCGGTCGCCAGCACGATATGGGTCGCGGCGATGTCGATCACGCGGCCCTGCGCCGCGCCTTGGCTGGTGTCCACCTGGTGCGCGCGAGCCAGGCCCTGCCGCAGCGCAAAGACCTGTGTCGCCGTGAGCGTCGTGATTGCCGCATTGGCGGCCACTTCGCCGGCGAGGCGCGCCATGCTTTCTTCGGGTGCGTCCTCACCCTCCTGGGTGCCGAACAGTCCCGAATGGCCACCGAGACAGGGATTGGCTTCGGCTAGGATGACCGATAAGCCGGACCGGGCACCGGCGAGTGCGGCCGCCATGCCCGCAACACCGCCCCCGATCACCAGCAGGTCGGCGCTGGGCCCGGGGGCTCCTGCTACCGAACGCCAGGGGCGGTCGAGGGCATGGGGGTCGTCCAGCAGCAGTCCCAAGGTACGGCCGGGCTGGAACAGGCGGGCCAACAGGCCTGGCCGCTTGCTGCCCAGCGTGATGTAGTCGGCGCCATCCTGTGCCAGCGTCCGGGCCATGGGCAGCGCCCTCTGCGGATCGTTGGCAAGGCTTGCATGGCTGATTGCCGGAGTGGCCCGTGGCGTCAGGCCAATGGGGCTGTCGCGGCGCTCGCCCAGCGTATCGATACCCGAGGCCAGCGCGGCGCTCAGCACCGTGTCGCCTGCAAACCCATAGATGAGCCGTCCGTCGAGCGTGAAGTGCAGCGGCCGCTTGCGATCGATTGCCGAGCCGGCGAAACCCTTGGCGGTGCCTGGGGGCAGGCGATTGATCTGCGGCCTCATGCAGCCGCTCCCGCAGCACCCGTCACATAGTCGTCGACAGGCGGTGCCTTGTGGGTGCGATTGACGAGCCGTGCGCCGAACCAGGCCGCTTCCTCCGATGAGGCCGTGCCGCAGAGCCAGCGGGCCAGCGCCGGCACGAGGAAAGCGCCGTAGCACGAAAGCCCCGCCACCACATCGGCTCCCACACCGGCGACGCGACCGAATGCAGGGGCGCCATCTCTGGTGGCCAGCGTTTGAAAACTTGTCTGGCCGGCTTGCTCGACAGGCCGGTTCTGCCCCATCAGGGCGTGAAGGTGCTGGGCGAGTTCGGCCATGTCTCCCGGACCAAAGGCCGCGACGCCACCCTCGGCCTGCTGCATAAGGTAGGTGCCGCTGTCGAAGTCGAGCATGATCGAGCCCGGCAGGGGCCGGGTCGGCGCAGTCAGGATGCTTGTCGACAGGCCGCGCCAAAGCAATTGCGGCCATTGGCGCAAGGGAAGCCAGGCGATGATGGCCTCGTCGTCGCAGAGCACGGCCTGGCGTGCCTGGAAGGCCGAGCCAGCTGCAACAACCTGCACCTGGCCGTCGCTTGCCACCTCGACTTTCTGTGCCGTCACCCGGCTGACGCGGCCGCGATCCAGCCATCCATCCATCCCGGCCTCAAGCGGGGGCCGGTTGATTCTTATGGCGTCGCGCAAAACCATGCCGCTGCGACCGGCACCCAGCAGGGAGGGCGCCACCGGTTCGGCGGCCAGCCCGAAACCGGCCGCCATGTGGCGGACATGGGACAGGGCCTCGACGTGTTCCTGCCCCTGCGCAAAGAAGATCGGATCGACCCGGCTTAGTGCGGCGCGGCCACCGACGCGGCTCGCGAGCCGCGCGGTTTCAGCCGCTCCATGGGTGAGCATGGCCCAGGTCTCCGGCCGCGTAACCGGCGCTACCGAGAGATCAATGCCTCGAACCAGCCGATAGCCCGCCTGGCTCTCGCCGACCAGCATCACCCTGCGCGCATGGACGCTGGCCAGCAGGCCCGCAAGAAGCTGGGCAAGCGGGGTCGAGCCGAAAACGGCAAAGTCGAAACCTGAATCGCTCATGCGGCAAAAAGGCCCGCGACCACAGGCCCCTGTGGCAATGCGTCCCTGCCTTCACATCCTGTTTTGGTGGCTTTTCGCCCAATTCGGCTTATAGAGATGCTTGCCTTTCCGCGTCTGGCAGACAAGCGTTTGGGGCCCATGATTTTCTGGTCGATTGCCATAGCCGTTACCGCCATTGCCTGCGCCGCATTGTTTTATGCGGGGGTAGGTCGCACGGTCAACGCGGCCGGCCCCGATTTGGCCGATCCCAACGATCATTTTCGCCGTTTGCTGGCCGGCATCGAGGCCGACGAGCTATCGGGCAAGCTCGATGCCGAACAGGCCATCGCCGCGCGCGGCGAATTGGCGCGCGAATTGCTGCGCAGCAAGGGTGAGTCGCGCGGTGAGGCCAACGATCTGGGGCGCGCGCCACTTTTCGTCGGATTGGTCGCCGTGGCAGTGATCAGCCTCGGGCTTTACGCAACCCTCGGGCGGCCCGACCTTCCAACCCAACCCCTGTCTGAACGGCCAGAAATTGCGGCCCGGACCATGGACATGGATGACGCCATTGCGCGCATCGAGGCGCGTCTGGCCGAAACGCCTGACGACGTGCGCGGATGGCAGGTTATCGCCCCCGCCTATGTGGAACTGGGCCGGTTCGCCGACGCTGCAGAGGCGTATCGCCGGGTGATCGCGCTGTCGGGTCCGACGGCGGATTTGCAGACCGACCTGGCCGAGGCGCTGTTGCTCGAGGCCGGTGGCGCCGGATCGGACGAGGCCATGCAACTGCTGGAGGCAGCAGCCGGGGCGGACGCGACGCATGTGCGTTCGCGCCTCTACCTTGCGGCCGAACTGATGCGGACCGAGCAGTATGCTGAAGCGGCGACCTTCTGGCAGCAGGCGATCGATCTTGCGCAGGGTGACGAACCCTGGCTCCCCGCGGCAACGCAGGGTCTTGCGGTAGCGCAGGCCGGCGGTGTCGACAGCTCCGCGCAGCAGCAGGCCGACATGATTGCGGGCATGGTCGGCGGCCTGGCCGAGCGGCTCTATGCCGATGGCGGATCGGTTGAGGAGTGGACGCAGCTCGTGCGCTCCTATCTCGTGCTCAATGATCGCGACAATGCGCAGCGCGCCTTCGACGCCGCCGTCGCCGCCTATCCGGCCGCCTTCGATCGCGGCGAACTCGATACGCTCGCGCTGGACGCGGGTCTCACGCTCAATGGAGGCAATCCATGACCATGCCAGCCAATGCGCGCCGCAAGGGCATGACGCGCAAGCAGAAGCGCCTCGCCGTCATTGCCGGCCTGGCAGTGGTTCTGGCCATTGCGACGGCGCTCGTCCTGACTGCGCTGCGCGACCAGATCGTCTTCTTCTATTCGCCCAGCGACGTCTTTGCGCGCGAGGTGGCACCGGGCCAGCAGATCCGGCTCGGTGGCTTGGTCAAGGAGGGCACCTGGACCCGTGATGGCCAGGAGAACCTCTTCACCATCACCGATGGCGGCCAGGAGATCGTCGCCCACTATGTCGGCATCCTGCCGGATCTTTTTCGCGAGGGGCAGGGGGTTGTCGCTGAAGGCAGCCTTGGTCCGGATGGCCGCTTTGAGGCCAACACCGTGCTCGCCAAGCACGACGAAAACTATGTGCCCAAGGAAGTCGTCGAGGCTTTGAAGGCCCAGGGTGAATGGCGGCCGGAGGCTACTTCGCAGTGAGCATCGAACTTGGCCATTTCGCGCTGATCCTGGCCTTTGCCATCGCGTCGGTGTCGGCGCTGGGCGGGCTGCTGCTGTGGCGGCGTGGGGAGAGACTGGCGGCGGTGCTGGCACAGGCGTCGATCCTGCAGTTCGTGCTGGTCGCCGTGGCCTTTCTGGCCGTGGTCCAGGCCTTTGTTACGTCCGATTTCAGCCTGGCCCTGGCCGCCAATCACTCCCATTCATTGAAGCCGCTGATCTTCAAGATCTCCGGCGTCTGGGGCAACCATGAAGGCTCGATGCTGCTCTGGGTGCTCATTCTGGTGCTGTTCGGGGCGCTGGTTGCAGCCTTCGGCCGCCGGCTGCCGGCCGACCTCAG
>CAMLKN010000002.1 GCA_946480655.1 uncultured Devosia sp.
TCTCGCGCTACGATGGGGCTGTAGCTCAGTTGGGAGAGCGCGTCGTTCGCAATGATCGGCTCCCCTTTTATTTTCAAGCACTTATTATAACGTGTCGCGCGATTTACTGTCGGAATGACGGGTTTTTCGCGCGATCTTATCTCCCTGGGGAGCGGCTGCTCGGTGGCCGTGGGGTCGGCCCCTGGAACAGCCCATCGATGCGATGCTCGATGCGCTCGAGCGCCGTCTCGATCCGTTGCAGACCTTCGGACATGCCGGCCTTGGTGACATAGGTTTCGGCAGCATAAAGGCGATGGGCCTCGAGCGATCGGCGCAGGGCCTCATGACGGGCATGGAGCCAGACCACCACGGCCACAACGGCCGCGCATATGGTCAGCAGGGCCAGAAGAACATCCCAGGTAATAATGCCCATCAGTCAGTCGCTCCAGCCAGGCCGCGCTGCAGCTGGCCATAGAAGTCTACGATCGCGCCCTTTTCAACGCGGCAGGCGCTGAGTTCGCTCCGATCGCGGGCCCAGAGGGTTTCGGTCTGCGCCTGGCTCAAGGGTCCGGGTGGCAGTGAGACCGGCCGCGGCGTTTCGCGCGTCACCTGTGGCGGCAGGCCGGGCAGCAGGATCCGCGCGCTAGCGGATGGTGTTGAGGCGCTGCACGCTGCCAGCGCCAAGGCACTCGCGGCCAGCATCAGGATCTGCAGTTGCCGCGTTGTCGATGCCGGCAAGGGCATTGTCTGTCTCCAGTCGGTCAAGGGATAAGCGATCGGCCGCCCGCATGAGCTGGCGCTCGGCCTCGGTGATGGCCTCGCGGTTGGCCTCTTCGGCTTCGCGCCGCTGCCGTTCGCAGGCCCGCTGGGCGTCGTTGATGCCGTCCTGGTACCCGAGCGCCCGGACATAGGCGCCAAAGCTGCCCAGAGCCCCCAGAACGGCCAGAATGGCCAGGCCAAGGATGATGGCCCGGCTAGACATCGGCCGGGCGCCGCAGCAGCTTGAAAGCGATGAAGCCGATAAAGGCCACCACCAGCAAAACCAGCACCACCCCGAGCGCGATTTGTACCGGGCCATTGCCCTGGGCCAGCGGGGCGGCGCCTGTCACCACGGCGCCGGCGCCAGGGAGCAGCACCTCGGGGCGGTTGAGCCGGTCTGTGATCGTCTCCGGCCTGGGTTCCGTGGGAAAGCCCGGCGTCGGCTTTTCGGTCCTGGGCCAGGGCGTGCCCCAGCTGCGGGCCGGGCCGGTGTCGATATGGATGAAGTTGCTGCCCGGATAGGTGCCGATCCCGGTAAAGCCCACGGTCCGGGCCATCTGCATGAAGTGGTGCGGATCCTGGTTGGTCATCACCACGTCGAAGGCCTTGCCCAGCCGGTGCTGGCTGTTCTTGGCGGCCCCGGGCAGGCTGGCATTGTGGGCTGCGGAGCGATAGGCCGAGGTGATCAGCAACGGCTTGCCCAGGATGTTGCGCAGCTTCTGCAGCTTGTCCATGCTGGGCTCATCGATCATGAGCTCGCCCTCGCGCTTGCTGGCCATCTCCTCGGGGGAGAAGTTCGGCCAGCGCCATTCGCTCATCGGGAATTCACCGTAATGCCTGTAAACCCTGCCCATGCCTGGCCTCCAACCGATCGATGGACCAAGGCTAAGGGCCGGGCCGCGCGGTCAACCGGAGCGCGGGCCTGCCGGCTTACGCAAACCTTGCGTCGACAGTGATGGCGCCGCCGGCGCTGGAATAAAGCAAGCACGCATTGCCAGCCACCAGAGGCGTGCCGGTGACGCTCGTGAGCACCCGGCAGGCGTCGAGCGAAGCGCTGTCGGCTAGATGCGACGAGACGGTCTGGCCGGTGCCGGCAGCGTTCAGGGGCGCAATGCCGGTCGGAACAGTCACCACCGGGGCGACACGCTTGGGGCGGTAGCGCAGAGGCCAGATCATGGCCGAAGTCGAATAGGCCTGCCCGACGCCGGCATAGCCGCCGGCGCTGATCGTGATCACTTCGAAATGCCGCTGGCACAGTTCAAGCTCGACGGCATAGGGCCGAAGCGGGCTGATATCGTCACCCTGTTCGGAAGCGTCGCCCACCACCAGCTGCGCGTCCGTGGTCTCGTAATAAGTACCCGATCCCTGGGCCGAACTCACCTCGACCATCACGCGCAGGCCCTCGGCCGTGCCATCGTCCGGGACGTCGGCAACCACCTTGGCGGTGTACCAGTCTGCGGCGCCGGTCCCGGTGGGCAGGTCCGCATTGGCAACCGTCTGGGTCTGCAGGGTGGACCAGCTGCCGCCCGTCATGGTGTCAGGCGTGGCGTTCTTCTGGATCCGCACCAGGAGCGCAGAGGAAAACGAAGCATTGCGCCGGAGCTTGACCAGAAAGGTGACCTTCCTGCCCTGCAGCACGTCGACATCACGGCTTTCGAGCGCCTGGTGAATATTGCCGTAGCTTGCCGCCGCCCCCTGGGTCATGCGAAGCGCAGCCACGCATCCCAGGGGCAGGCCCGCAGTTACGCGGCTGGCCGTGAACGTGCCACCCCCGGAAATGTACCATCCGTCGGATGCCCAGCCAGCGCCCGCCTTGGGCGACGCGATCTGCCAGATATCATGCTGGGGGTTCATCAGCTTGTTGCGGAACCCACCCAAAAGGCCGATCCCCAGCGCATCGCCCAGGGCGGCGAAAGCCGCTAGTGAAGCGGCCGGGTCTTCTACTTGCCAGCTCATTGCGAAGCTCCATAGGTGAAGGGCAGACCGGCAAAGGTGAAAGCCTGGCCGCCATAGGTGAACGAAAACTGGACACCGTCGCCAGGGCTCCCATCGGCCCGGCCCACTGGCCACGCCACGCCGAGGCGGATCGGCCGGCCAATCCTCGAGAACACGCTCATTGCGGAATGCGCTTGACTTCGACGGTGATGGCTTCCGTGCCGGGGCTGGCCATGTCGGCGCGGATCCAGCCAGGGGGCAGCTTGAAGTTGCGCGCACCCGGCGCGGTGAAGCTGACGCTGTCCGCGTCATCGTCGAGCACGCGCGGCGTTCCATTGGGGGCGGAGGCCCATTCCAGCGTCACCGTGGCCGTGTCGAACGTGCCGGAAACGAAGATTGTCCCCTCGCCGCCTGCCCAGTATTCGAGCGTGCCCGTGTCCCCGGTCGCGGCACTAAGCAGGGTGATGAGGCGGTTGCCGTCGAGTGCGGTCATGGTGCTTGCGTCCCGGTTCGTTCAGTGTTGCCAGAATGCGGCGATGCGGGTTGGGTCAACCACCCTAGTGCAACAGGGTGAGGCAGATCGTGACCTCGACATCGACGGTGGCTGAAAAGCTGGCGCCGGTGGTGAGGTTGAGGAAGAGGTTGTTGTTGACGCCGATCTTGGGCACCTTGGTCGCCGCGCTCGGCGAACCGCCCCCAGCGTCGCGATTGTTGGCGATTACGACGCCGATGCTGGGGGAGCCGCCGCCAACTGCCGCGCCGCCGGCGTCGAGCGTTACCGTGCAGGTGTCGCCCGAGGCGGCAGCCTGCTTGTTGACGCGGATCCATTCGACCACATAGTCGCCGCCGACAGGCCGCCCGCCGAGTGCCCCCGAACGGGACCAGGCGTCCACGTTTGCCGAAGCCCCCGGGTTCACGAAACTGTGGGTGATGAGCACACGCTCACCGGCATAGAGCTTCTGCGTGAAAGAGCCCGAATTGTCGTTGACGATCTTCCCGGTGCCGAGCGACGACACGTCGACCTGGTCGAATTCGTTATGGTCGCAGTCCGGATAGGCATAGATGAAGTCGGGGTTGTCGCTCGACAGACCTTCGCCGCGGATCTGGCTGAACTTGTTGCCCGCGCAGCGAAGCTCGAAAACCTCGTAAGTGCTGGTGGCATCGGGCACCACAACCCAGGGCTCCTTGAGGGTGAGTGTCGTGGCCGTGTTCGACCTGATCTTTCGGGTCTGGCCCGCGCCAGTGCCGGTGTTGATGCGGACGGCGCCATTGACATAGGCATTGGTTGACCATGCCTTGCCGGTATCGATGAGGGTCAGTTGCCCGTTGGAACCGGTCGAGGTGCCGGACGAGACCGCCGCATTGCCCCCGAGCAGGACATAGGCATCGTTGATGCTCTCGCCCGTGACCTGTGACACCAGGTTCTGCAGGCCCACCTTGAAGTCGAAGATCACTGCCAGGGAGGCGGCCCGGGTAATCGGTCCGATGATATTGGCATTGGGCCCGCTGGATCCGCCGGCCCAGGCGCCGCCATGGAACTGGAACGCGATCTGGGTGCGGTCGGTGCCGCCGAACAGGCCGCGGCTTTCGAAATGGTTGAAATAGGGCGACGTGCCGGCATTGCCCTGGCCGTAATAGATCCGGCCGCCGACGCGCCGGTTCTGCGCATTGATCGAGAAATGCGAGTAGGAGAAGCTGGTGACATCCACCACGATCTGCGGGTCGGTTCCCGCGGCCGAGGACAGCACCTCGAATTCCTCGAGCGCGCAGTCGGCATAGGTGTTGAGGGAATTATAGGTGTCCGTATCGCCCGAGAAGGCGATGCCACCGGCAGCGTTGACATAGCGGATGAATGTGGCGCTCACACCCAGGCCGACGATCTTCACCCGGCTGCGCCGAAGGTAGATCGTGCCGGTGATGCGCCCGGTGCGCCCGGGCAGCATGACCGTCATGGGCAGGGCCGAGCTGTCTATCGTCGCCTGGATCGCCGCCCTGTCGTCGGTGCTGTCGTCGAACCGGGCGCCCCATTGCAGCACGCTGCGGGCATGGCCGGGCACCAGGTTCGCCCTCGCCTGCCCGCTGATCCCGGAAAGGTTGATATAGGCGCCACCATCATGGGTTCCAGTCGCGGCCGCCACGATCGTATAGGTGTTCTCGCCCCCATCGCCGGCTGCGTGATAGCCCAGCGTCTCCACGACCATGCCCACCTGCAGGCTGGTGCTCGCCACCATGTCGCCCACGGTGTTGAACACGGTCGGGCGAATGCCCAGGGCCGTCCTGGCCGCCGCCGCATCGGCCGAGCCCAGCACGCCCTGCATGTAGGCACTGGCCGCGATTTCGCCGTCCGCCAGCACGTCGACGAATTCGATGCGCGTGCCATCGGCGGACCAGCGCCAGAATTTTCCCGGCACGGCCGGGTCGAGTTCGACAGCCTCGGCGCCATAGGCCAGGCGCAGCGCGCGGTTGGTCTCGCGCGCCAGCTCCTGGGCAATGATGATGAAACGGTCCATGTCATCGTCGATGGCCCGGGACTTGAACTTCCCGTCCCGCACCACCGAAAGCACCCGGTCGATAGCGGCCGCGCCCACGCGCAGGTAGCGCTGCCCGGCAACGGCCGCCGTGACCAGCGCTACCGTGCCACCACCCGGCTCGCCGGCGCCGGTGAGCGAATAGTGCAGTCCCTCCTGCAGCTCCGCGCCGGTCAGGTCATCGGCATCGGCAAAGCGCACCACCCTGATGTCGTCATTGTCCTGGAAGGGGAAAGGCACCGAAAAGCTGGTTTCGCCCCCCACGGCAGTGGACAGGCGGAAACGCGGATCGGCGTTGATCGGCAAGACTTCGGACATGCGGCAGCCCCAGTTCTGGATGCTGCCAGCCTGGGGCTCGCCGGGTAGGGTCAACCGGTCTTTTCCTTGCCTGTTGCCCCCACAAAGGTGCTGTAATCCACAGGCAGGTGACCTTTTCAGGCCAAAACCAACTGTTTCCTGTGATTTCTGGCGTTGACGCGCCCCCTGAATCGACTAACTCTGATCGGGTCGACTGCCAAAAAGCAGATCGGCCGCCCCGACACAGGGGGCGACCTTCGAAAGGGGGTGATGGCTATGCCACCCACATAGTGGGATCTGTGAATACCCCGGGCCACGATCGGGACTGGCCTCCCGGCTTGGTTCGCAGCTCGCATAGGTTAGGCGGGCATCCGGCGGCGGCAGGATTTCGATCCTGTCGCCGTTTTCCATGGTGCTGCCAGTCCTCACTCGCCGCACCATGGGGGAAGTTTGCACTGCGTTGGCGCGTCCCGTCAATTAGCGCATGCGCTATTTCGCGTATTTTTGTCCACGCCCTCAGGGCGCCGCTGCCGGCGCCAGCATATTGCCCATGTCCGGCGCCCGGCTCGGGGTCGCCTTGCCCTTCTCCCACCAGAAGCCCTGGCCGAAATCGCGCTGCCAGGTCCGCTGGCTGCGCTTGAAGCTGGCATTGGCCTCGGGGTCGACCAGGAATTGCGCCTGGTCAAGCACCAGGCGCTCCCAGGCCAGGCGCAGATACCAGATATTGCCGCCTGGCACGTTGCCCCGGGCGAACTGCACGAGCTCGCGGCCGAACTTGGCCTCGTGGAGATCCTTGCCCTGCACAAGCTCCATCATGTTGCCGATCGTCAGCTGCCGGAAATCATTGGCGCGCTGCATCAGCGGTCCGGCCACTGAAAGCTCGATCCCGCCCCCGAAGCGGTTCACGTCCGAAAACAGGAAATCGCCATAGAGGCCGAAGCCACCGCCCTGCATCAGGGCGGCCGCCCAGAAATTGGCCGAGGTCATGGGCTGCGGATCGCGGCCGCCGGCGACGGATTTGAGCTGCATGGAGAGGGCACCGAACACCATGCTGGCCAGCAAGAGGCTCCCGGCATAGGCAGCGGCCCCGGCAAAATCCTTGCCGGCGATGCGCCGATGGATCTGGTGGCCATGCAGCATGGCATAGGCCGCGCCGAAACTCTTGAACTGGGCAAAGCTGCGCAGCAGCTCGCCGCCCACCGTGCCCGGCTGGTTCTGGTCGAGCAGCAGCGTACGGCTGCGATGTCCGCCCGAGGGCACGGCATATTCGGTCAGCACATGCACCATGGAGAGATATTTCTCGGCCAGCTTGGGGCTGAGCGCTGCGACATCGGTGGGGCGCATCATGGTCAGCCCGTCCGGTGTCTCATGCAGTGCAGCGCGACGCATGAAATTCCAGTCCGCCTCCTTGAAGCCGAACCGGGTCAGCGTGTCGCGGAAAGTCGGGTGCATCCCCGCCCAGTCCTTGCCTGCCTGGTTGGCCATTTCGTGCAGGAACGCCATGCCGAAAGCATGCTTGCCTGCCTGGGTGAAGGGGGTCAGGCCCGAATAGGTGAGCACCCGATCGCCCAGGAAGCCCATCCAGGCCGGGCCCTGCAGCGTGCCGACATATCGCGCCTGCTTCTGGAACACATGCACGGCGTTGTCGAGGATGAGCCCGGCCGCCACCGCCTCGCGCCGTCCGGTCGGTGTCATGGCACGGACATAGTCGCCCCAGATCCCGCCATTGATCCCGGCAAAGCCGCGGGCGATCACCTGAGTGCCGAAATCAGACATCGAGGTCAGGGCCGCGCCGCCCAGCGCCGTCGAGGTGATGAAGCTGCGCGCGCCGCCCAGAACATTGGCGACCGTGCTGCCCACCGGCGTCGTGAGGCTGCCGCGCAGCGAGCCCCAGACAGCGTCGATGCGATTATGGTAGCGGCTGGCCCGGGCCAGCGGATCGCCGGAACCGGCAAAGCGGGCTTCCTTGCCGGCTGCCTTCAGCTGCGCCTGCTGGGTCACCAGCTGCTTGAGCCATTCGATGGTGCCATTGGGGTTCGGCCCCAGCACCTCCATGGCGGCAATGTCGCGGGACATCATGTTGATATGGCCCATCATGGCACCGAACGGGTCGCCGCCGCCCCCGAAATCCTTCTGGTACGCCATCCAGTCGTCGGCAGATTTGAACACCAGAAAGCGATGCTCGGCATGCTGGTTGGCGAGAGCCCCGCGGCCCTGCCCTTGGCGCAGCGGCTGGCGCTCGTTCCACCCATCGGTGGCGATGCGGTCCCAGATGGCGCCGAGTACCTCGTCGAGCTCGCCTGCCGTTACCTCGGCGCCGGTCAGCGGATGGGTCATGCGGCTGGGGTCGAGCCGCGGCTTGATCTGGGCAATCCAGCCCTCGCGGCCGATCCGCCGCAGGGCCTGCGGATCGTGCCGCTGCGGCAGCCCCCAGTTCTCGAGCTTGCCGATGGCGCCGCCGGCGGCGTTGAACCGCGTGCGCAGCCACTCGGCCGTCTTCGTCCAGCTTTCGGCCAGCCCCTTGGCGGCCAGGTCGCCGCTGTTCTCGCCGAACAGCTCGCGCACCACGTTGGGCAATTGCGCCCGGTTGTGGCGGGTCAGGTCGCCGCCCCAGGCGCCGCGCCGAAATGTGTAGAGCAGGCTCTCCATCATGGCATGGGCCATGCCGGTAATGGCCGCCTCTCGGCCCGCGACGCTCTCGAACCTGGCTTCGCCATTGTGCTCGAGCAGAAAGAGGGCGCCGCTCGCCACGTCGCGCTGCCCGCCCGGCGTCTTGTGCGTACGCAGATCCTCGGCGATGCGCCGGATACTGGCGATCGACAGTTTTGCCTTGCGCTTCTGGTGCTCGGTTTCGGCTTTCAGCAGGGCCTGCAGCTGTGCCTTGGCCTCGGCATCGGCCGTCGCGTCGCTGTCGAGCGCCGCGCGTGATCGGGCCCGGTTGAATTCCCGCGCCAGCCGGGCGGCATCCTCGCCCGTGATCTCGCCGGCCTTGCGGGCCTCCTCGAGGCAATTGTTGATCGCTACCATGGGAAATCTCCTAAAGCCTGCAGACTGCCACGACGCGCTCGAGCTGCGCCGCCCGGTCGATGGATTGGCGGATCCCCTCGGCCGTCATCAGCTCGTCGCCAAAGGGCACGGCCAGGTCACCCAGCCCCTCTTCATCAGCCCAGGCCACCAGGGCCTCCATATCCCGTTCCCAATCCGCCATGAGCTCGTCGGGCAATTCGTCCATGGCTTCGGGCGGCCGGCTGCCCAGCCCGTCGAATTCGGCCGCCGGCGCCGGAAGCGTCCGGCTCACCCCGGCCATGTCGCTCATGGCCCAGTCCAGTGCCGTGCGCAGATCCTCCCCCTCATTGAGATGCAGGTCCACTGCAGCCCGAATGGCGCGGTCGGGAGCCGTGCCGCCGGCCATTTCCAGCGCCTGGCGCACCGCATTGGCGGCATCGAGCCGGGCCTGCGGTCCTGCCGCCGTCCAGCGGGCCTCCGCCTCGCTGATATCGGCCATGCGGGCCAGAATGTCAGCATCGCGCATGCCCGCGAAATCGACGCCCCGGCTTTCCCAGTACGTGCGCTCGGCACTGATATCGCCGCCAGGTCGCCTTCCCTGCTCTTCGGCCAGGGCGTCGATAAACGCCTGACGGCTCACATAGCCATTGCCATCGTCGATGTCGCTGCGACCCCCGAAGGCGGCCCGCATTTCGTCCACCGGGATATTGTCGAGATCGCTGTGCCCGCCCTTTCGGAAGAGCCCCGGCATGTCCTGAGCGGTCAGCCCCATGGCGCGGAGCTCATCGGCCATTGGGCCGTCCGGGTCGACACCCCCGATCCGCGCCACCTCGCGCATGACCGGCCGCTGCGACGGCCCTGCGCTAGCTGCCGCGATGCCGCCGCGGATCGTTGTGAGCGTTTCGGCAAAGCTCTCCGGATTGGGGGCATAGCCATCCACGCGCTCGGGCGCCATGGCATCGACAATGCGGTTGACCTGCATGTCGTCGAGCGCCATGGGCTGCGCCGGAAGGGGGCGCGCCTCGGGAGAGGACACCGCGCGCAGCTGCGCCTCGGCATGCGACAGGGCTAGCTCATGCCGGCCGGGCGAAAATCCATCGGGGATCTGCGCATCGACCAAAGCCAGCATATCCCCGGCCTGCGCGGCGCCCCGCAGGGGTGAGGCGAGCATGGCGGCGCCTTCGGCCAAGCTGCGACCCCCGGCGCCCAGGAAACCACCAAAGGCAGCGGCAAAGCCGATATTGGCCAGCGCCTGGTCCCATCCGGCATCGAGGCCCGCCCGCGCCCGCCACTCCTGCACCGCCGGCTGGATCGCGGCTTCCGAGACAGCATTGACCCCGGCTTCGCTGGCCGCCGTGGTGAGGATCCGGCCGATGGCGGTACGCGCACCGCCCGGCCCGCCGCCCAGGGCGAGCGAGCCCACCTGCAGCGGGTCGCGCAGGCTGGCCGCGCCGGCACCGGCAAACATGTAGATGAACTTGTCCCACCCGGGGCGGCTTTCCATCAGGCGTGCGGCATTCTCGTCGGCGCCGCGTGCCAGCTCTATGGCATAGGCAGCCGGATCGAACTGGGCCCAGTCACCCGCGGCATCGGCCGGGAAGCGCGCAGCCTGTTCGCTCATGAACTGGGCGAAGCGCGTGCGGGCGGCCTCTACCGGCGTCGGCCCTTCCGGGTCGAGCCGGTTGCCGATATTGGCCACCATGAGCGGATTGGGTGGCGCTTCCTGCCCGGTGCCCGCCTTGAAGCGCCGCCGCCATTCCTCATAGGCATCGACCAAAGCTTCATGGGCCGAGTTGGAATTCTCCACCAGCCGCTGCTGCTCGAAGAGCGCGCCGATGACGTCGCCCGGTTCCGCCACGCCGCCGCCCGGGCGTGTCGCGGGCTGGAATGGGTCGGGCGCGAGCCAGAAATTCTCCATCTACTGGCCCACCCCGCCCGGGCGCCAGAAGACCGGTGGCTGCAGCGGATTGAATGCGCCGCCCATGGGCCTTTGCGCCTGCATCTCGCGCAGCTGGCTCACGTCCAGCACCCAATGAGTGCCATCCGGGGCCTGCAGGAATTGCGGATCGAAGCCATTGGGGTCGCCCAGGGCGACCCGGTACTGCCCGTTGCCCACGGCCACCAGCCGCGCCTGCTGCACTTGCCAGGGCTGGACGGCCACGCCATTGCCGCTGGCGATCGGTGGCAGGGCCGCCAGGTCCTCTGCAGTGATTCGTCCGACAAGGGCCTGCAGCTCCTCGGCTGGCATGTCCGGCGGCGCCACCGTGGCAAAGCCGTTGACCTGGGTCATGCCGCCAAACTGCACTCCATTGACCGTACGCGCGCCCAGGGCCCTGTTGACCGACTTCTCCCAGATGGCAAAGGCAGCGGAGCTTTCATCATCGACATCGGACGGGTCGAAGCCCATGGCCGCCGCCTGGCCCTCGAACAGGATGGAGGCGACATTGAGCACTGCCGCGCGGGTAGCCGGATTGGCCGCCAGCGCCCCGCCGAGCACGGCACCGCCGGCATTGGCCATGGTCCCTTCGCTCGGCATCTTCACACTGATGGTCTTGTCGCGCCGCCCGGCCAGCACACGGCTTACCTCATTGGCGACCCCGATATCGCCGCCGGCCGCCGCGATGCCCGCCACATAGGCCAGCTCAGGCCCGGCGTCGCCCAGCTCGCCGAGGGCGCGCCCGGCGTCGTCGCCGAAATGCTCGCGCACCGACAATGCAAACTGGGGCAGGAATTCGGGCTGGGCATAGAAAGCGGCCGCGAGCTGCTGACGCTCCTCCTCGCGGAAATACTGGGGTGGTGTGCCATACATGGCGGCCACCGCCTTGCCCTGCTGCGCGCGCAGGGCCAGGCTCTCCGGGTTGGATGGGTCCACCGGCTCGAGCGCAATGGCACCGGCCCGCGCCGCCTGCCCCAGCGGATCGGTCTGGCGCTCGAGCAGGATCTCGTCGCGGCGCTTGAGGGCCTGGGCAAAGATCTCGCTCTGCACCACGAAGTTTGGCGAGCCGGGAACCGGCGCCAGGGCGGCCAGCCGGTCATTGAGCTCGGCCGGCGTCTCGAGCTCCATGCCCGCCGTGGCTTCCCACCCCAGCCGCGCCCGATCGCGGGCCTCTGACCAGGCCGTGGTGTCCATGCCCAGGGCGGCCAGGCGCGCCGGGTCCAGATCATTCGCCGCCGTGTCGAGCCCCACGCCGGTCGTGGCGATCGAGGCGATGTCGGCCTCCATCAGGCCCTCGATGCGGGCGCGCTCGGCCTTGGTCTCCGCTGTCAGCCGGTTCTGCGCTGTCAGGGCCTGGGCATTGAGCTGGTCGGCAAGGGCCTTGACCTGGGTAAAGCCCAGATCGGTCACCGGCCCTTCACCCTTGGCCCAGTCGGTTAAAAGCTGGTTGGCGAAGTCCTGCTGGGCCTGTGGCGTGGGCAGGCTGGCAAAGACACCGTTAGCGCGGGCATAGGCCAGCGTCGTGTCGAGCTTGGTCCGCTGCGCCTCGGCCTCGGCCGGGGTAATGACATTGGCGGCCTCGGCATGATCGATCTGGGTCAGGAGCCGGCTGGCCTGGTTGCCCAGGATCGTCTCTGCCTCCGGATTGGCACCGAGCAGGTAAGCCTGTTTCTCGATGTCGCCCAGCTGCGCGGCATAGCCTTCCGAATAGGCGCTTGCTTGTTCGGCCAGGAGCTTGGCCTCGTGCCGCTGCGCCACGGACCGCATATAGGTCTCGCTGCGTTCGGCAAAGGTGCGGTCGAACAGGTCGCGGACGCGCGGATCGCCGAAATTCTCGTCCTGGCTGTAGCGGTCGCGGATCTCACCCAGGGCATTGGCAAATCCGGCAGGATCGTCCTGATACTGGTCGAAGGCCGCGCCAATATCGGTTGAGACCCCCTGCTGCAGGCGCCAGCCATAGGTGCGGATTGCCGCCGCGTCGAAGGCATCGCCATAGATGGTGTTGTCGTTGCGCAGGGCCAGCGGCGTCGGGTTGAGCCCTCCGGTCGCGGGCGCATGGTCATGACCGGCGCCGCCCCGGGCTGAAGCGAGTTCGATGTGCCAGTCCTCATTGGCCAGCGGAAAGGCCAGGCCGAACTTGCCGGCATTGGCATGCACCCATTGCCGCGCCGCGTCGCTGCCATAGGCCAGGTCATAGGCATCGCCATGCTGGTGGCGGCTCTTGCCCGGCGGCGCCACCCATTTGCGGGCCTCGGCCTCACTGCCATATTTGGCCAGCGCTTCGGCGTAGAGCTCTGACTGCCGCTCTGCCGATCGATAGCCGGAATTGAGTGTTAGCTGGCTGCGGATATTGTCCGGCGCCGCGGCAAAAAGGGCAGCCAGCGCGCCGCGGAACTGCGGCTGGATGCCGGCAAGATGCGCTTCCTTGCCCGCCGGCACATGCGGGCTGAGGTCATATTCGCCTTCCGGCGCTGCGGCCGCTATCGCGCTCTGCCGCTCGAGATAGCCAAGGCCTGCCGCTTGTCCGGCATTGAGCCCGGCCATCTGTCCCTCATTGGCGGCCGCGCGGTCCGCCATGGCCTTGAGCCGCCCGGAAACCGAATTGCCAAGAGCGGCCAGGGCCTGCATGGCCTCGCCGCCACCGACAGCGAAATCCGGCGTCTGGGCGATCTGGGCGCGCCCCTCGAAACGTTGAATGGGTCGTCTTGCCACGGCCTAGATACCCCGCTCCAGCACGTCCATTCCATAGTTGAGCCCGGCATCGGCCGCTCCGGCCAGGCCGGAGAACAGGCCCTCCATGCCGCGCCGGCGGATCCCGCGCGCCCGCACCTTCAACAGGGCCCGCCGGTATTCGTCCTGGTCGCGGTCGATATTGAGCTCTGTCGTGGCCTCGCGCGAGGCCTGGCTCCGGGACGTGCCGGCAATGCCGCCCCCGGACACGTCGACGCCGCCGGCGGCGAAGGCCACGTCATTCTCGCCGAGCACGCGGAACAGCTCCCGGCGCATGCTGTTCTGCCGCTGCGTAGCCGCGAGGCGCTCCTGCCCCGCCTGCAGCTCGACCTGGTCGGCCTGCTCATTGGCCGAAGCAAGGGCCGAAATACCGGTGCCCACGGCGCCGATCGCCGCGATCGCCGAGGCAATGGCCTGCAATGACTGCAGGGCAGTTGCCGTGCTTGCAGCGGCCGTGCCTGCAGCTGCGGCCGTGCCAGCGGCTGCGGTGCCGCCCGCTGTCATCATCGCTGCCGTTGCTGTTGCCAGTATCTCCGCCATCAGAGCTGCGCCTCCGCCGTCACGCTGCGCACGGTCAGCCGTCCGGGCCGTACCTGCGAAATGGTCCAATAGGGTTCATCGGCAAAACCGGTCAGGCCCCGGATGGTGATCTCGCCGGTAACGCCCTGGTCGAGCTCGGGCACGTCCGCCACCATGCCGAAGCGAAGGAGGTCCACGTCCTGCAGCGCCTTGCCATTGACGCTCACCGCCAAGCTCGTCGTATCGATCACCGAGATCTTGAGGCTGTGGATCCGCGCCTTGCGCTTCAGCACCGTATTGGGCCCGATGTCGCGGCTCTGCGGCAGACTTTGGGCGACCGGCGCCGCCCAGCTTCCCACTGTCCAGGTCTCGACGGCCACGGGCAGGGTGATCGCCCCGCCCGAAACCGTGAACGGCCCGAAGACACTCCCATCGGCAATCACCCAGATGCCGCTGCGGCCATTGAACCGGCTGCCGCAATTGACCGTGACGCTTGCCGGGCTGTTCGTCCCGCTCACCGCCTCGTCGAGAAGCAGGCCATCTTCCTGGCGCTCGAGGCGCCGGCCGCTCGGGCGCTGGATGAGCCAGCTCACCTCGTTGCGGCCATTGACCGAAACTGCCTTGAACAGCCCGGCTCCGCTGGTCATCCGGCCAAAGCCGGTCACCTCATACTCGCGCAGCAGCACCCCGGACACGGCTGAGCCATCCGCCTGCACCAGCATCAGCTGATGCCCGTCGCTGGAAACAGTGGAGCGGCGCACGGCCATGTCCCTCACGCCGGTCACCAGGTGCGCGGCATAGAGCGAAAAGTCCAGGGCGGCAAAATTTCCTTCCACATCGGTATAGCGCAGCTCGGACAGCACACCGCCCGATCGATGGGAGAAGAGGGCCGCGCCCTCGCTTTCGACAATCGGGACGCCCCGGGGCGTGCCATGGGTCGAGGCCTTGACATGGTTGGGCGCCTCGGTGGCGGCCAGCGTCCGGCTCTCGAGCCAGTATTCGGCCTTGCTGGTGAAGATCAGCAGATTGAGATTATCCACGATGCGCTCGATGCGCTCGCCGGCGGCGGCATTCATCGGCACCAGGGCGGGCCCATCGGCGCCGGTGAAGCGCTCGTCATAGTTGAAATAGTCGGCCAGGCGGGAAAAGGCCCAGGCGCGGCGCAGCCCCTTGAAGCCGCCAATGGCCAGGCGCTGCCCGTTGGTGAAACAACCGCATTGCGGCCAGCCCCGGTCGGCGCTCCAGAGCGGCTCGCCCGGCGCCACACCCACAACGGTTTTGCGCGAAATGATCGCGGCGTCGGTCTTGTTGATGACCCGGCCCGATACCGCCCAACCGTCGCCCTCATTACCGGCGCCCGAGAAGACGATATTGACCTTGTCGGCAACGCTGGTCACGGCTACGGCACCCGGCGACACGTTGGGCAGGTCGAGAATGGCCGGCTCGATCAGATTGACCAGGTCTGCGGTGGTGCTGTCATAAAGGATTGCCACGGTGTCCTGGCCGGAAACGGTCAGCACGAACACGCTGTCGGCGTCGGTCAGCCCGACGAATTCGATCTCCCACACGGCCGCCACGCCGTTGGTATAGGGGTCACCATTGATGTCGGCGCCATAATCCCAATTGGGCACGCCGGTCCAGGGCGCGTTGTCGACGCTCCAGTCGGTCGGGCCTGCATGCTTCAGCCGCTTGGTCTCCAGGTCCTCGTGAAACAGCAGCATCGTGTCGTCGAGCTGGGCCGTGGTGATCTCGGGCAGCATGGCAGCCGTCAGGCCGGCGATGCTCACTGTGTCGAGGAGGCTGGTTTCGCCCCAGATATCGACCGCGCCATCGCGCGCCACCACGTCATAGACGACGCCGGTCGACGCCTCGAAATTGAAGAGCCGCGCAGCGTCGGCCGGCACGCTGCCGATATCGCGCAGCCCATCCCGATTGCGAAACCCACCCTGCGGCGAAGCCTCGATATTCTCGGCCCTGGCCAGCCCCGTCGAATAGGGTTTGAGGCCCGTCCGCTCGTGCAGCAGCGGGTCGAGCTCGAGGGAGTTGAAGGCGGCCTGCAGGCGTCCGGGACGGCCGACCATCAGCGCACCCGGGTCAGGAAATTGCTGCCCCAGTTCGCCTTGCGCGGCGGCGTCGAATAGGCATCGGCCTTGATCGCCGCGCCCATCTCGCCGCCGCGGAAGTCCTGCGACGGGCTGCCATAGGCCTGGCTGCGCAACTGGTCGCTCAAGGCCTTGTCATGGGCCATGGCGAGGCAAAGATGGCTGGCCAGGCTCGTGATCGTCGCCTTGCGGAATGTCGGGCTCCAGCGATGCACGGGTGGCCGGTAGCGGCACATGGCATAGAGCGGGTTCTTGTCGGCATGCACCTGGTCGCCGATCAGCACATAGCGGTCGAAGCGGACATCGGGAGAGGTGATGTCATCGGTCACATAGATGGGCGGCTCGATGCGCTCGGGCGGCAGGTCGAACACATAGGTGAAGCCGGAAAGCGCGGTCGCGCTGTCGTCGACCGAAAGCGGGAAGATCTGGCGCGAGAAGGAAAAGAGGTAGATCCCGAGATTGAACTCGACCACGCTCTCATAGAGCAGCGCGGCGGACTGGCCATTGCCCAGGTCCTCGTCGAAACTCTGCGGCGCGTCTTCGCCGAACATGGCACAGGCGGCATTGACGATGTCGAGATCGGTGGTGAGCGCCATGGTTTAGACCCTGGGGATTTCTAACCGGTGGCGCGGCCGAGAGAACCGCGCCACCACCCTGCCCGCCAGCCGACCCCAAGGGAGGCGGGAAGGGGAGCTGAAAGAGGCAGCGCCTTTAGTCGGGCACGATCGCCGTGGCCACGGCGCCCAGGGCCGTAATGGCCTGCAGCAGCCAACCGGTCGCCAGATGCTGGCGGCAGATATAGAGCTGGGTATGCGTCAGCAGCGCCTCGGCCGAACCGTCGCTGTCCACATTGTTGATGGTCTGGCCCGAGGCCGCCGGCGTGCGCAGCTCGCAATTGGTCGAGGGCAGCACCCAGATCCAGATTTCCCGGCCACGCGTCGCCGCCGTCGCCGTGGGAAGGGTGACAATGTGGTTAGCGTCGGCGCTGGTCACCTCCACGAAATCGTCGGTGCCCAGGATCAGGCCGGTGGTCAGGCCATCCGTCGTGGCGGTGATCGACCGCGGCACGCCGCCCCGGTCCTCGCCCGAAGGCACCAGCACCACATGGGAGCTGACGATCGACACCTGATAGGTGGCACGGCCGGGCGTGCCGTCCAGGTCGAAGAGCACGTCGAAGAAATCGCCGGCCTTGATCTTCTTGGCCGGGGTGAGCAGGGCGTCGAAATATTCGGCCGCCTCGATCTGGGCCTTGGTGTCGTTGGTGACATAGGTGTGCCACTGGGGCCGGCTGCCGGGGCTCGGCGTATTGCTCGGGGTGCCCATGAAGGCGATGGACTTGAAGCCGCTCGAATGGAACGTCATCGCTGTTTCCTTGAAATCGGCGGCGGGCAGGGCCCGGGCCGCGCATTGCGTTCTGCCCGGCCGCTGCCGGCCGGGCGCTATTCGGGGATCGTGCTAGACGATGACGGTTGCCGCGTTGGTGGAGAGGCGGAAGCGCTTGATGCCATTGCCCTCCTGCAGCGAGGTGGCGCAGCCCTTGGCCTTCATGTTGAAGCTCCAGCCACCGCCGCCGCGCATGTAGTTGTTGTACTGGGGCGTCATGGACATATCCTCCTTGTTGCCCCAGCCCATGGCCGACTTGTGCCAGATGAAGGCGTCGCACTTGTTGGCTTCCGGGACCGGATAGAACCACTCGGCCTCTTCCTCGAGGTTGAGGAACCAGGTGCAGCCGTTCCAGAACCGGCTTTCGGTGGTCATGTTGAAGGGCAGGTTGCCCGGCCCGATCCACTCGGCCGTCGAGAAGGCCTTGTTGGCGAGAAGGTTGTACCAGGCGCGCGGCGGCAGGCCGCAATAGATCTGCCCGTCCGTGAGCTTGGTGGCCACAGTCACCGCTTCCACCAGCAGCATGGCCTGGGGAGCGGTGAAGGCGCCGCCCGAGAAATCGAGACCGCTGTCGACGCTGGGGGCGGCAGCCGCCATCACGTCATAGATCTCCTTGTCGGTGGCACGGCCAAGGGCCATGGCGCCGCTCTCATAGACGATCTCGTTTTCCTCCGGCTTGGTGCGGTCCATGTCGAAGTCGGAGATCTCGTCGAAGGCCTGCCAGGTCTGCAGCGTGGCCTCGAACTTCTTGCGGTCGCCGCCGCCGGGCACCGGATCGGTGTCACGGTCGATCTTGCGGGCAATGGTCTTGCCGGCCAGGTAGAACACGGCCTTGTCGTTCTGGGTGAAGGTGGTGGCCTGGGTCACCGTCGAGCGCAGCCGGTTGCCGCGCGTCTGGTAGATGTGCATGGCCCGGTTCTCGTATTCGGTACGGAACCACTCGGGTGCCTGCGTCGTCATGTTTCGCTCCGATGCTTGGGAAAACACCGGGGTGTCGGAGTGGCCGCGCCGCTATCCGGGTCCGCTTGGTGTCGGAGTGGCCGGAAGCGTCTGCAGGTCCGCTTGCCCTCATGTGCTGGCTTCACGCTAGGCGTGCGGGCGTCGGGTCAACTGCGAACCGAAAAACAAATCGCCCCAGTGGGGCGAATTGCGGTGAGCAGGCCATGAGAGCTGCGCTCGAATGGCAAGGCGGGGCGGACAAGAAAAACCCCGCCGGAGCGGGGTCAGTCAGGGAGGAAGGTTTCTAGCGGCCCTGGGCGCGCCTCTGGCCGCGCTGCTGCATGCCCTCGGTATAGCGGCGGCGCAGCTCGGGGTCATAGCGCTTGTCGGCGTCCTGATGGTTCTTGTTGCGCGGATCGATGCGCGGGTCGCTGGTGAGCTTGTCGAGATCAGCGTCGCTGAGCGGACCATTATCCACGCCCTGGCCCGAAACGACGATGATCCCGGCCTTGGCCATCCGCCCCATCATGGCGCGCAGCAGCGCCTGGCCGCCGGCTGTATCGGTCAGTGCCTTGAGCTCGGCCGAGGCATCGGCCTTGAGCTTTTCGGGAATGCCGTCGAGCTGGCTGATCAGGCCATTGGCAAAGGCCTCATTTTCCTTGAGCTGCTGGTTGATTGCAGCGGCGTCGGAAATACCGTGTTCGGATCCATAGCGAGTGATTTCCGCCTGCGGGTTAAAGGGCGGTGCGAGGAGCCCCTGCTCGGCCATTGGCCCATAGAGATCGTTGATGACACCATTGAGCTGGGCATCGGTCAGGCCATGCTTGTGCGCAGCCGTGCGGGCCAGCGCCAGGGCAGGGTTCTTGGCCGGATCGGCCCCGAAATAACCCTTGATCTTCTCGCCCGGGTTGAACGTGTAGTCCTCAGGCTTGGCCGGCGCCGTGCCGCGGCGCGCAAGGTCATCGCGCATGCCGGTGAAGCGGGTGTTGAGCTCGCCATAGCCCTTGAACAACTTGCCCAGGGTTTCCTCGGCACTGGTGCCCAGGAATTCGGGCGGGATGGCAAGGTCCTTGGGCGGAGACCAGGCCTGCTGCTGCTGGCCACCGCCTTGCTGCTGCCCGCCGCCCTGCTGCTGCTGTTGCTGACCACTGCCCTGCTGCTGGCCACCGCCGCCGGCACCCTGTTGCCCGCCGTCACCGCCGCTGCCGGCATCTGCCAGCCCATAGGCCACCTGGGGGAAAATTCTCATTGGTCCATCTCTCGTTTGGGGGGCTGATCGGCGTCACCGCGCCCATGCGCGATCAGCTTCAAAATCATATGGGCGACGTTGTTCTGGCCCTCGCGGAACTGGGCATACATGGCCGTCTGTTCCATCGTGAGGCCCATGGAGACAGAGGGCGGGACTGCACGGTTGAGCGTGACATCGACCAGCGCCTGCAGCGCCTCCTGGCCCTCGGGGGTTTCGGCAAAGCCGCGCCAGGCGGCAGCCAGCCGTTCCTTGCGGGCTTCCATCTTGGCCTGGAGTGCCTTGACCTGGTCTTCGCTGAGACCCGGCTGGGCATTGAACCACTCCCAGCCGCCCTTGCCGGCGCCCGAAATCCACGCCTCAAGCGCGCCCTGGTTGATCATGCTGCAGCTCCCGGCATTTGTCCGGTCATGGCGCCGGCGGCGGCCGCGGCCAGTTTCATGGCCTGTTCCTCTTTCTCGATCTTTTCGCGTTTGTCGCTCGAGGTCTTGAACTTCTCGGGCACACCCATCATGGTGGCAGCCTCGAGCAGCACGGCCTCGATCTCGGCAATCTTCTGCGGGTTGATCTGGGCCGCGCCGCAAACGGCCAGCACCATTTCGAGCCACTGCATGATGTTCTTGAGCCGGGCGGCTTCGCGCGCGATGGCGAGCGGGCTCTTGACGCGGATCTTGGTCAAGAGATGATCGATCTTGATCTCGCGCGGCAGCAGCTGCTTGTTATAGGCCAGCTCCATGGTCCGCCGCACGGCGGGCACCACCACCTCGTGGATCTGCCGCCCGAAGGCGCCCAGGTGATCGTCGGCCATGCGCTGCACGCGCTGCAGGATCTCGGTCGGCGATTTCACCGCCGCATTGTCGGTCGGCAGCCCATTGTCCATCAGGATGTCGCGGACATTGTTCTGCATGTTCTCGATGACCAGCATCGACATGTCGAGGCGCGGATCGGGGAAGCGGGAAACGCTTGGGCCCATCGTCCCGCCATTGCGGGCGACCTTCCAGAACGCGCCTGGCTCGAGCGGCGACAGGTCCGGATTGAACACCCCGTCATCGACGGCGGTATAGATGCCCAGCATGGCAATGGCCGCCGCCATGAGCTGGATGCGCTTGGCGGTGTTGAGCGTCTTGATCTCGGGCATGGCGAGCATGGCCAGGCCCCGGCCATAGGTCTCGCCCGGCACGCGGATATAGCGCGGCGTGATCCAGGGGCAGGTGCGGTTCTCGTCGGCCCAGATGCGCTTGTCCGGCTGTTTGGGCGACCAGACAATGGTGCGCCAGCGCTTCACGCCCTGGCTATTGCGCTCGAGCACGGTATCGACATGCACGTCGATTTCGGCTTCCGGCTTCATGTCGCGGATGGCCTTGTCGAACTCGCCCTTGGGCCAGCTCTCCATCAGCACCCGGACCGTCATCTTGCGGTCCCAGTAGATGCCGGAGATCTTGTTGTCCGGGCCGCCCTCGAGCATGACCTCGTCCATCGCCACGGAGATCGGGCTCCAGAGCTCCTCGATGTCCTCGGCCGGGTTGCACAGAATGGCGCCGGTGCCGGCCACCAGGTCGAGGGCCATTTCGTGGAAGGCCATGTCCCAGTCGCCGGTATCGAAGAAGCTCTGCAGCACGTCGCTGACAATCTCGAGCTCGGCGGCGTGCCGCTCCCTGGTCTTGGGATCGCGCACATAGGGCCCGGGTTCGAGCGCGAAATTGCGCTGCTCGGGCGGCCACAGGTCCTGCTGGTACTTGCCGGCAAAGCGCATGGCCGAGGTCATGGCCGTGCTGTCGAACACCTGGTCGACGCGCTTCTCGCCCGTGCCGCTGTCCTTTGTCCCCTTCCTCAGGGGGATGGCATATTGATAAGCCTCGTCGAGGAGGGGCTGGAAGCGGTCGCGCTCCCTCTTGGCCGCCTCGCGGCGAGCCTTCAGCTGGGCGGTGGTCAGGGCCATGGATCAGCCCAGATTGATTTCGCCCGAGCCGCCCAGGCCCTGGACGAAGGTCAGAAGGCCGCGGCCGCGACGCCGTGGGGAACCGGTCGGCTGCGCCGCGCCCTGGTCAATCTCCGCCTGCTGCGCTGCCAGCTGCGCCAGCGACGTGCGCTGCTGGCTCTCCATTGCCCGCTTCCCGCGGCCCCCGTCCAGAAGATCCGGCATATGCCCATACCTCGCCATGTTCGCTGCGCTCCGCGAACACGAAGCCGGCGGCCCGGCAGATGCGGGACCCGGCCTCGGACGTGCAGAGCGTCACGATGGCACGGTATGGCGCGGCGGCGAGGGTCAACCGGATCGCGCGGACAATGGGCAGCATCAGCGCGGAAGCCTCGGGCCAGAAGTGAAACCAGCTTTCCGCCTGGCCCGGCCCGATCGGCGCCAGTCCGGCAAGTCCCACGAGGCGCCCCTCATGCCGGATTGCCCAGGTCTGGCTGTCGTCGAACACCTCCCGCATCACGGCCCATTGCAGCCGGCTCGCATGGGCATGACCGGCCATCTCCGCCAGGTCGAGCAGGGTCGCCGCGTCAGTTTTAATTTCACGCATTTTTCACGCGGTTTTGCGGCAGAGCGCGAGCGCCGCATCGACATGGGATCTGAGTACCAGGAGATCAGCTTCCTCCCAGACGAGAAAAATGTCCTCGTCATCGAAGCATCCATCACGCCCGTAATCGGGGTTCATGGGGAAACTGGCGCCATCATCGAGCATGAGGGTCAAGCGGCCCCATTGATTGCGCTCCCCATCGATGTCGCCGCCAGACTCGATCCAGCACAGCTGCATTGCTGTGAAATCATCTCCAGTTGTGTCGCCCTTGACTTCCGGAGCCTCGAAATACCACGGCTTGCCCTTGGCAAAGATTGTCCCCGCCGGCATCTCCAGGAACTCGCCACGCTTCAGAATTTTCATCTTCCCAACCCCACCTTGTGCGGATCGAAACCACCCGCCTTGCCCCAGCCCGTTGAGCCGTTCCTCTGGCTCGACCAGCCGCCCTGGCCCTGCCCCCCGGCTGCCCGGCCGCCCTGGATCGCCTGCATGACGAACTGGTGCCCGCGCATGCCGATGATGAGGTACTGCCCGGCATCCATGAGGTCGCTCCAGGGATGCAGCTTTTCGGGCAGGTCCTCATATTCGTTGCCGCCGCTCTGCGGCCGCTTCTTGAACCGGTACCGCCCCGCGATCGCCGCGATATATTGCACGCAGGCCGGGGAAATCAGGAGCGACGTGTTCGGCTCGAGGAAGCCGCGCAACTCGGCATCGACAGCGCCGGTGCGCAGCGAGATCTCGTTTGATCCATTGCCCGGGATCAGCGCTGGCACACCCAGCACCTGGCTCAACAGTTCCATGGCATTGAGCTCGCCGGCCTCCTTGTCGGCGCCGAACTGACTGGCAGGGTCAACGAACAGTTTTACCCGCCGTTTGGCCACATTGCCGAAGCGCTCATTCATCAGGTTCTTCATGCCCTCGCCGAACCGGCCAGTGCCGACGCCGTGGCCCATATAGAGCTCGGCCAGCATGGCAATGCGCCCCGGTGTCCAGACCTGCCCGAACATTGCCGCCGGCGACAGGCCGCCCTTGGAGATGTCGGCGCCGATCCCGAGATCCACGTCGCGCTCCACCAGCTGCGCGGAGGCCACATGGCGCGGATGGTCAAAGCTGGGATGCACCGGCTTGCCGGCCTGGGAGTGGCCGAACTTGTTGTCGACCATGCGATGGACGAAGCGCTCGTCCTGGTTCTCGATGATCCGGTCGTAATAGCCCGGCTCCAGGTTGAAGAGGTTCTCCGCTTCCGGAGACCGGCCGCTGGGCTGCTGGAAGAAGGCGCGGCCCGGCGTGCGGTTGGTGATGAGCGTGTCATAGGTCCAGTTGTCGATCGTCGGGGCGTTCATGTCCCCGATCACCGTGGCCAGCCGGTTGCCGCTCACCAGCTGCTGGTTGCGAGACAGGGCTCCCCTTGCCCATAGCTCCTCCTGCAGCTTTTCGATCTCCTTGGGCGATAGCAGCAGGTTCGGCATGGGCCAGCGGCCGACGCGCTGTTCCATGTCGTCGAGCGCACCCTCGGCATGGGTGTCGAGCTCATTGAGCCAGCCGCCGGAATATTCGCGGCCCTTCATCAGGGTCTCGATGCTGTCTTCGCCCAGGCCGGCAAATTCGGTGATCGCCTCGATGCGGACCCCGTCATGACCCATGAAGCGCTGCCGGTGGATCAGCGGCCGATCATTGCCGCCCGTGACCATGGCGCCGGGATAGGTTTTGGGGAACCACTGTTTCCAGCTCTCGAGCACGGTCTTTTCCGCCGATCGGAACGTATCGCGCAACACGATCCATCGGCACATGCGGGTCGGCCTGCCGTCTTCGGGATGCCAGGCGATCGGCGCCCTGGTCGCGGCCAGGTTGCGCTTGAACACGCATGTCGTGGTCTTGCCGCCGCCCAGTGGCCCCATCAGGATTCCGGTTGGGGAAACATCATTGAGGAAGGCTTGCGCCACCGGTCCGGGCGGCACATACATGAACGGGTTGAAGTCGCCATGATAATCGAGCTCGAGCGCGAGCTGGCGGACCTTCTCCTCGGCCGCTTCGCGGAGGTCGACCCGGCTGATGAGATTGGCGATATGCCCGCTCATTCCCGACCTCCGCAGTTCTGTTCCCCGACCCGGCGCGCGGCGACCCCAGACACGGGCGCGAACACACCCCACACCCCAGCCCTGCCCCGAGGGGACACGCCGCCCCGCACCGGCCCCCTAGGCGAAAATCCGGAACGGTGTGAGCGCCAGCGGCCCCAGACCGGGGGGGCACCCCCGCTTTGGGGGAGGGGGGTCGAGGCCCCCCGGGGGTCGAATTTTCCCCTGGGGGAGAGGCGCGACCAGGTCGCGCTGCCCTGCGCCAGGTCGAGGTGCCGAACAGGGGGGACGCCCCTCAAGCGCGCGTCATTTTGAATGACGCGCTCGCCTAGCCCTAAGTCGTTGCGATTGCTGCGCTTTCCGCCCTCATGCGACGGCTGGCCGTGCGACGCGCTCATTCGTCACCCTCTAAGTCATTGATTTCACTGGCTTCTGGCATCTGACCGACCGACATCACCGCCCTGCCCTCGATCAGCTTGGCGGCCTCGGCCATCTGGTTCGTGCCCGAGGCCACCACCAGGATCGGCAGGCGCTCATCGGTCACCACCACCTCAGTCGGCTTCTTGCCGTGCAGGTAGGGCATGAGGTCGACGGCCGCCTTGCGCTGCAGGTCGATGATGTCGGGAATGCTGGGCAGCGACACCATGGTCAGCTCCCCAACCGTTGTCCTGGGCAAGCCCTCGGCGTTCTCGGCCGCCATGGCCTGCAGCGCGCGTGGGTCCATCGTGATGATTTCGGCCAGCACCTGGGCGGGATCGCGATAGCCCATGGCATAGAACCACTTCTCGAAGTCGACCGACTTGCGGTTCCGCGCGCCCCTCGGCCTGCCGACGCCCCGGCGCTCGCCGGCCGCCGCCACCGCGTCGAAAAACCCGGACGGCGCGCGCTCATCATCCCCTTGGGAACCATCATCTGAGCCGAAAAGGTCAGGATCGTCAGCCATTTAGCGCCCATCCCGAATATTTAATGGGTTTCGACCAGGGCGCGCTGTCACACTGGTGTCTCGCCTCTGTCTCAACTGCAAGCGATTGATTTTGCTGCGATATTCAGAAGAAAAGACACTTGTGACAATGTGACAGGGGTAGAGGGTCACGTACGCGCGCGCGCGCGTATATGTGAGGCTAAGGGCTGTCTCATCTGTCACAGCGTCACAAATCACGATTTCGCCTGTTAATTCAGTGCCTTGGGGTGAGACAACGGGTGAGACAGCAGTGTGACACCCGGACCCGGTGGAGCCGCACCGATCGGCCCCGTATCACGCTGGCATGGGTCCGCTGGCCGTCAACCGATCGATCTTCGCTCGCCAAGGGGTGTGGGTGCGGGCGAAAGGCTGATCGCAATGGGGTGCGGGCGGGGTTCATGCCGATTTTCTGGCTATTGCTGGGGTGTGGGAGCCGAGGCGGTTGGCCTGGGCCAGAGCGATAGACGTACGGAAGCGGTCGCGCTGCTGCGCAGCACGCCCGGGTCAGTTTGCCTGTCCGCCTGACGGCGGACGACTGGCGACGCGCAAGCGCGCCACCAGGGAAGAATATGGAAGCCGATCGAAGGCGCCGGCGGCGCGCGACAAGGTGCACCCTCGAGGCGACACGGCAAGGCGCCACCTCGCCCAGGCGGTGCCTGGGCGCGCCCGATCGGGACTGGTCGGCCGGCGCTGCCGGCCTCGAAGGTCACCCTGACACCTCGCGCAACCACACATTCAGCATGTGGATATACTTGGACCGCTGCCCGGGACGGGGCATGAAGCGCAAATCGTGCTCTACTTTGGTGACGACATAGTCATGGCGGTTCGAACCTTCTTCTACCGCCGCTTCTAAGGTTGCATCTTGCCAGTAGTGCAGCGCATCACCCACGCATGGGCGGACCTCGAGCTGCGGAAAGTGCCAGTCGTCGAGTTCTTCCCCGGTATCGGCATTCCACCAGTTCACGTCGATCAAGTGCTTTTCTCCTTCTCCAACCAGGTGTCCATGCGCCTCCGCATCACCCCTCCTGCCATTCCTTCAAATCCGCCAAGCTGATGAAGAGGCACCGCCGCTGCACGCCGCCGATGCGGATGCGGTTGTCGGTCCTGTTCGGGTCGCCCTTGCCGCTCTTGGCCAGGATCTTCTTGAGCACGATATGCTCGGGCGCCTGGCTCAAGGCCCAGCCCCAGCTGCCATTGCTGCCCCGCCCGCCCCAGGAGCTCTCGGACATCAGCTTGTTGATGTCCTTGCCCTGCTGCGGCACGCAAAGGGTGAGGCCTGCCCCGGCTCGGCCGGGCTCGAGCACATGCAGTCCGGCGATCTCGAGCAGCCTGTTGGCCTCCCTGATCATGGTCTGATCGGTGAGCTCGATGTCCTCGAGGATGCGTCCCACCGTGCGCCGCTCGCCCTTGTTCCAGGCGTCGACCTGGCTGGTGAGGATCTCGTCGATGCACTTGGACCAGTTCGGGGTCTTGCCGCTCACCTCTGGCGCCGCATCGGCCGCCAGCATGGCGCCCCAATGGCCTAGATTGTCGATCGGATAGCCCAGGGCTTCGAAACCGGCATCGCCCAAGAGCAGATGCGCGGCCGCCAGGAACGTGCCGAACGTGTTCTGGCCGCGGCTGTCATGCCCGTTCTCGCGCAGCACGTCGCGATAGGCCTGGTAGAGCCCGTCGAAATCCTCCCAATGATCCATCACCCGGCGCAACAGCCGCGGGCCGATGGTCTCGGCCGCCGTGAGGGTCGGGACTTTCGCGGCCGCATTGGTCAGCGGCCGCAGCTGCAGCAGCGCCAGGCGGCTCATCGATGCCGGAGGAATGGGAGGCGGGTTGATGGCGGAAAAGAGGAAGGTCGAGCGCGCCTGGAATTCCACGCCCTGGTGGTTGGCGCCGCCACGGATGCGGATCGAGCCCGAGGCCGCGTCGCGGGCCATCTTGATGATCTGCGCGGCCTGGTCCTGCCCGTCCTCGCCCTCGAGCTCGTCGATGCCGATGGGCAGCGCGTCATGGCCCACGATCTGGTAGAGGCCGGCACTGGTGGCATTGGTCGTCGAGATCATGAAGCGCCCGAGAATGGTCTTGAGCAGGCGCTGCAGCTCCGATTTGCCGCTGCCGGCGTCGCCGACCACGAACACGCTCGGCCGCCAGTCCAGCGCGGCGCCCATGAAGGCCACGCCGATCCAGCCCAAAGCCAGCATGGCGTCGGTTTCCCCGCGCACGAAATTCCAGCTGGTCAGCGCCCGGAACACCTCGAGCGCCGGGTTGTCATCGTCCAGCACTTCATCGCCCCAGGGCACGATGGCCTTGGGCCGGCGCACATAGAAATGCTCGCCCAGCTCGCCCGTGCCTTCCTCGTGGCCGTCGACGAACAGCACTTCCCCGCAATGCAGCACCAGGCGGCGCCGATCGTCGAGCCAGGCGCCGCGGCCGCGCACCTGGTCGGTTGGGTTCCATGGGCCGCGGCCGGCGCAGGCAGCGAAGAGGTCGCGCCGGGCTTCCTCGGCCTTGAAATTGGTCACCGTGCCGCCCTTGCCGAAGCTCGGCCAGGCCCAGCAGAGGAAATCCTCGTGGGATGCGAACAGCTTCTGCATCCGCTCGACGCCCATGGCCTTGTCGCCGGTGTTGAACACCTGGCCAAGCGTGTCGATCAGGTAGTAGTTTTCCCCGTCATAGCCCAGCGGCCGCACCGGGCAGTCGGCCGGCAAATGGCCGGTATCGTCCTTCTCCGCCTGCGGGTCGGTCTTCCACTGGCCGGGCAGCACCCCCTTGTAGGGCGATCCCTTCTGCGGCCATGCCGGCGCGGCCGTCTTGGCCTTCACCTCGGCGCGCTTGCGCCCCGCCTGGGTAATGGCGCGGATCCGTCTCTGTCCGGTCTCTGTCTCGGGCCGTTGTTCGGTCACTCAAAAAATTCCTGGCGAGGGGAGTGCCGGCGGCCCGAAAAAGGGGTCGCCGGTTGACAATTGACGCGTCAATTTCGCGGGTGATTTGCCCCAAAAGGGCAAAACGCGGTTGGCCTGGGCCAGAGCCACCCAAGATTTCAGGTCAGGTCTGCTTACGCTTGCCCCTGCCGCCGCGATTGACCGGCGGCTTGACCGGCGCCTCGCCGACACTCAGGGGTGCGGGCTTGGGCGCCCGCCGCCGGCGGTTCCGGTCGATCGACTTCTCCACCGCGTTCCTGGGCGCGCTTCCGCCCGGCCGCCCATCGCCGTCATGGTCGAAGGCGGCCGGATTGGCGCCGTTGAAGGCCACGCGATCGGCATCGAACTGGGCATTCTCCGCCTCAGCCGCGGCCCGCATGGCATCGTCCTGGGCGTCGCGCTGCTTCTGTTCCTCCTGGCCCCGCCGATAGGCGCCCGAAAGCCTGAGGCTCTCGACATGGACAGGGTCGAGGTCGCCAATGCCGGGCAGCTCCTCGAAAATGCTGTCCTCGCGCTTGAGCGTGGTGGCGACGCTGGCCGGCCTCGGGCGATTGGTCTCCTCGAGCGCCAGCTGGTGCGCGCGCAGATCCCGATACTGGGCCAGCGTCACCGCCACGAAAGCTTCCCAGGGCTGGCGCTGCACGAAGCTCATGCCCGCCCAGCCCCAATTGGGCACCAGGCCCCATTCCACCGCCTGCCGATAAAGCCATTCGCCCTTGTCGACGCCCTTGGCGCAGACATAGAGCCCGAGGCGGTCGAGCGTGGCCTCGATCGCGGGCAGGACATCATCGAGATTTTCATCCGGCTCCGCCTGCACCCAGCCCGCCGGCGCCGCGGCATTGGCTGCCGGCCAGTTGAGAATGGGCGCTGCCGGGCTGTCCTGCTCGCCCCACAGCAGCGCCGCCACCTGGGCGGCGGCCGTCTGGCCGATATTGGTGGCAAAGCTGGCCGCATCGATATCCATCACTGTGCGCTCCATGCTCAGGCCCTCCGCCTCAGATACCAGGATGGTTCGTTCAGCGATCCATGACGAAGGAGGCCATCGGTCGGATAGCTCGCGCCGTCTCGCCGCTCGTGCCGAGGCCGTGGCAAACGATCCTCATAAGCATCGCTATCGCTCACCGGATCAAACTGGCGGACCCGTGCCTGATATCCCTGCAGATGCGCGATCTGCAGCTCGGCAGCATGTAGGTTTTCGCGCAGCATGTCGTTGTTGGCCTGCAGATCTTTGGCGGACTTTTCGACATCGACCAGCTTGATGTTGAGGTTGGTGATCTCATTGGACTGCGATGTCGCTCGCTCGCGAAGTCTGATCATCTCTGCCCGGGCTTCGACCACCGGCCCTTGGAACGAGGCGGGCAGTTCCTTGAGCACATCACCCAGCCGCTCGAGCAAATCCTTTTGCTCACTCATTTGCCTATCCCTTCATGGTTTGAAATTGAGCACATCATTGGCGTCCTTGCCCCATTCCGGGGGCATGGCGATTTCTTCCACCGGCTTGCCGAACTGCCGGAAATGCACGATGGCCCGCTCGAACAGCTCCACGGCCTGGGGCTTGTCCCAGTCATTGTCGCGGGCGATCAGGTAGCCGCGCACGCAAGCGAGGTCGGGCACGCCCAGATAGCCCGAGAGCGACCCGGCCGCGTGCACGCGCAGGCTCGGATCGGCCTGGCCGAAGGTCATGGCGTCCTCGATCCCCTCGGTCACCAGCAAGTAGTCCTGGACGCCGGCTTCCGCAGCCTCCTCGCAATTGAGCCCCGATGGCCCGCGCGTCACACGGATCACCAGCCCCTGCGTGTCGGGAAACATCAGCTTGGCCGATCGACCGACCTTGCGCCCATCAGGCTTTTCCTCGAACCAGCCGCGGCGCAGCGTCTGCAGCTTGGTTTTGCCGTCCGGCTCGAGGAATGTGTAATGCACCGCGCCCAGGCGCCCGTGAGCGTCCAGCATGGCCGAGAGCATGGCCGGGAACGCCTGGGCCCGCCGCCCGCCTTCCCGGATGGGCCAGAAGTCGCAATCCGCCCGATAGCGAAAACTCGGGCAGCGATTGGGTAAGGCCGCCACGTCGATGCCACGGCCATTGAGATAGATCTCGGCCGGCGTGCCGATAACGGTCTCGCTCGCGGCAAAGAAAGCCTTGCGCGCCCGCTCGCGCGCGGCCTTGCTGTCGGCCTCGGCCTGCGCCTCCATGGCCGCGCGCTTCTCCTGGCCTTTGGCGATGAGCTCCTGCCGGGCGCGCGGATCCATCTCGCGGATCCCGTAGCGCTGCTCGACCCATTCGACCGCCCGCATGCGGCTGTCGGCATTGACCGTGCCGACCAGGCCTAGCGCCACCAGGTCGATCGCGTCGCCCTGTTGGTTGCCGGCAAAATCCTTGAACGCACCCCCGGGCCAGACCTTCATCTGCCCCATATCGGCATTGTTCCGCCACTTGTTGGCCACCTGCCAGCTGCCATTGCGGTTGCGTCGGGTCTGCTTGGCCCCATGCCCGAACAGCTCGGGGACAATGTCCCCAAGGTTCAGGATCACCAGATCCTTGGCACGGGCAAAGCGGGTCATTCCGCCCCCCGCCATGGCTGGGAGAGTGCGGCGGCGATGGCACCCCGCGCTTCCGGGTCAAGGAAATATCCATTGCCCCAAACTGTCTGGATGGCGTTGCCGATATTGGCGCGCTTGAGCTTGGCCCTGACCTTGCAGACATAGACGTCGACGATCTTCTCTTCGGCCTCATAGTCATAGCCAGCCTCGGAGAGCACGTTCATCGCATTCTCCTTGGTCATCAGCCGGGAATTGATGAGGTGCAGCAGGATCCGCGCCTCATGGATCGTCATCCGAAACGCGCGCTGCGCCTCGGCGATCTGCTCGGTCGTCATCAACAGGCCGAGTTCGCCGCGCAGCCACAGGATTTCCTCCTGCAGCTCCTCGATGCGTTGCCGATCGCTCTTGGGCGCGCCTGCCTTCATCTGGTGTACGCCACCACGTCGAGCTGCCTCAGATGGGGCAACCGGCCCTGCACGATCTTGACCTTGTCGGCGCCGCCCTTCCAAGCAAAGCGCGGGTTGGTGGTCATGCCGTCGAGGCTCTCATGCAGATACCGCCCCAACTCATCCATCAGGCACATGACCTGCCCGGGCGCTGCTACGCCCGCCGCCGCGACAGCTGGCGCTGCAGGCGCCGGATCCGGAAATCGGCTCACCGGCGCCGCCGCCGGTGCCTCCGGCCGCATGATCGTGGCGCTTTCGAGCTTCATGCCGCGATGGACGAAGTCTACCCGCTCGCCCTCATCTTCCTCCTCGGCCGCTGCCATTGCCGCCAGTTCTGCCTCGTCCTCGGCGCGGTCCTGTTGGTCGGCGACATCGGCCACCGACGCCCCGGACACCTCGGTCCAGTCCACGTCCACCGCGTCCTCATCGGGGGGCAGGCCTTCGGCTGCACGCACTGCATCGAAATCTGCCTCCTCGCCCTCGACCGGCTCGAAGGCGTGCGCCGGCGGCGCGGGGAGCTGCGGCAGGGTTTCGAGAACCTCGCCACCCCGGTCGGCGCCCTGGTGCCACCGGATATCATCCGGGTCGGCAATTGCCTGGCTGGGCGGCACGACGCCACGCAGCACATAGGTCAGGAATTCCCGGGGCGGCACATTGATGGCCTCGGCAATATAGATCATCGTCTTGCCGAACAGCTTTCGTGCCTTGTCGCGCTTCTCCGGCGTCCAGGCGCCTTTGAGGGTAGCGGGGTCCGGGGTGCCCGTGGGCCGCTTGTTGCTGCTCAACCGGCACTGGACCAGGATGGTCGCGGCCTTGCTGGCCGTCACCCCGAGCAGCGGTGCCATGTCGGCCGCCGTGAGCCCGCGGGCATGCAGAGCCCGAACAGCGTCCCGCATGCTCGGATAGCCTACACCTTCGACGGTGACAGGATTGCTGTTCGCCATCACTGCTTCTCCTGCTCGCTGAGTGCCACCCGGCTTTCCACCTGGTGCGGCAGCTCGGCCTGCACCCGGGCGATGAACTGGCGGCGCCGATCGTCCGGCAGCATAGCCAATTGCCCGGCCAGCACGTTGAGAATGCCGCCTAGGGCTGCGGTAAAGCTGGGCTGGCCGCCTTCTTCCCTGAGGTCGATCGACACGCCATCCACGGCGCGCCGCGTCGCCCGCTCGAACGCGGCCACCTGGCCCTTCTCGCTGTGCCGGCACTCATAGGCGCGCATGGCCTTCTGTTCGGGGGAAAGGATCAGGGACTTGATCATTTCGCCCTCCCTGCGGCCCGGCGGACGCGCCAGCGCTTATGCGCACGCGTTCCGGGGTGCCGGCTGTGGCGGGGCCAGGTGCCAACGGGCAAAAGCGGCGGCATGGATGAGAGCGCGGCCAAGGCCATGCCGATCATCTGGCTATAGGCGTTGGCGTCCGGTTTATAGCCGAGCATCATGGGGTCTAGCCTCCTTCGAAAAAGCGCTCGAGCCGGCTGAGCTCGGCGTCATAGTGCGGGTCGTCGCGCCGGTCCTCGACCGCGCGCAGGGCTTTGGAAATCGCCTGCTTGCTGCATCCATAGGCCCGGGCTGCCAGGGCGCCCGGAACGTTGCAGCAGGTCACCAGGAGATATTGCGCCGTGGTGGCGTGGCGCTCGGGCGGAATGGCCGAGGCGGCCACCATGGCCCGCACCGCCGTGAGCATGCCGACGCTGGCCCGCTCCATCACCGCGCTCATTTCTGGTTCTCTGTGGAAGAGGTGGCGGAGCCAGCGCCAGGCTCGCTGCCACCAGCGCGGCCTGGCACCGTAAAAGGGAAGGCCTCGGCCTCCCGCTTGCGCTCCCCCTCGAGCGTGCGCAGCGCCATCTGCAGGGCCTTGATGCGGCGGTGAAAGCCCAGGCCCGAGCGGCGCATGCGCTCATAGGTGCGCCGGCTCATCCCCGCCTTGTCCGCCAGGGCGTCGACGGTAAAGCCATTGGCCAGCCGCCGCGCCTCGATGGCGTCGATCTCGGCCCGCTTGCCCGGTTGATACGGCCCCCTTGCCCCCATCAGTCCCGCCCCGCCCCCGCAAAATTGCTCATCGCCTCGCGCCAGAATTCGAGCTCGCGCGCCATCGAACCGGGCAGCATTCCATGCGCGTCGCGCACCGCCAGCAGCGCGACCAGGCGCTGGTTGATGAAGGCCTCGCCCGCCGCAAAGCTGAGCCGGCGGCAGGTCGTGCGGATCTCGCCACCATGCTCGAGCACCAGGCCATCGCTCAGGCGCAGCAACATGGCCGCCCGCTCCTGGTCGCTGCCGGCAACCACAAGCTGGTCGACGATGGGGAGATTGACGCTCTCGGTCATGTCAGGCCGCCGGCGCATCCGTCATGGCGAGCACACGCTCGACCAGGGCAACGATCTTTGGATTGATCCCGCGCCAGAATTCGACACGGGCGGCATCGGCGGCGGCATCGGCGGCGGCATAGGCGGCGGCATAGGCGGCACGGGCGGCGGCACGGGCGGCGGCATCGGCGGCGGCATAGGCGGCGGCATAGGCGGCGGCATCGGCGGCGGCATAGGCGGCGGCCAGCAGAGCCTCGCGCGCGTGAGCCGCACTCGTCGCATCGGTGATTTCGGGCAGGGCCTCGAGCTGCTCGGGCCACCCGTTTATTCCGGCCGCACGCAGTGCTGCGGGCGCGAAAATGCGCGCGGCACTGTCCGCGAGCGCATAGGCGCGACGCACCTGAGCGTCACGCGAGACCACTGAACCCGTTATTTTGGGGATCAGTGGCAGCATGATTTCCGTGCGCAATTCGTCGGGCAGGGCGTCGTTCCAGGCGCGCATGAAAGCGCCCACGATCTGGCAGACGCAGTCGGGCCGGTCCGACCATTGTTCACCGGCGACATAGCTCACCGCCTCCATCACACACATGCCCTTGTCCGGGCCGGCATGGCCGCCCCGATCGAGCTTGGTGATTTCAGCGAGGCGGGCTGGGTTGAGGGCGATCTGGGTTTCGGCAGGCGTCATGGCAGGACTCCACAAGCGGGGGTTGAGGTGGCAGACTGAGGGGAAAGGGGGAGGGACTTATGAGATACCTGGGATGCGCAGTGGCGGCGCTGCTGTTGGCGGGCTGCACCTCGACGGGCACCGCGCCCAATGTGGCGCTGGCCCCACAAGGGCCGCCACCGGTCATGAACCCAGCCACACCGGGCCCAAGTGCCAATGCGGCCTATCAGTGGTGCCTGGACGACGCCTCGCGCAAGGCATCCTCGGCTACCATTGCAGGCCGAGCCTACATCCGCGGCTATATCAAAGGATGTATGACGGACTTGGGCGCTGACCCGGCGTACACGCTGGTTTTGCTGCAGTACTGAAATCACCGCAGCCCCGCATCGCGCATGTGCCGTTCGGCCTCGCGGCGCACGCCTTTCATGGCGCGCTCCATCTCAAGCGTCCGGTCGAGCTTGGATTGCAGGTGCTGCTGCGGCTTGGGGGCGCCCCGGCGGATAGCCTTGCGGTCACCGGCGTCACGCTGCGCCAGCCACGCCTCATGGGCCTTGAGGCCCTTGAACATGGTCGTTTCGCTGATCCCGGCGCGGCGCAGCAATTCGGCCCGGCTCAGGTCCAGTTCAATGCGCTCGGCTTCGTACTCTGCCCAGCTCTTGGGCTTGATGACACTCATGGGGAAGCACCGCTCCGCAAATCACTTCGGTTGCTTCATATGAAAAATTATGATTTGGGTAATCGTGTCAATAGGACGTGGCGCGGCGTGTTTGTATGGAGTAGCGCAGCCTATGCTCCGGGTCGTGAGCACCACCGAACCGACATCCCTGCGCAGACGGCAGCTCGCCTGGCTTCAGGCGATGCTCGATTTTCGCATGTGGAATGTCACCCGCATGGCACGCGAAGCCGGGGTCAGCCAGTCCACTCTGGCCAAATTTCTCAATGATCCCGAGAACATCGCCCAGCTCTCCACCAATACTGTGGAAAAGCTGGCGACCGCCGGCGGCATCCGTCCTTACGAGACCACCCCGACCATGCACCCGCGCGGCCTTTCCGACCGGGAAGCTGAGCGCTTCGAAGGGTTTAACGACAACCCGGCCTTCTCCAAATTGATCGGGGCGCTTGCCGCTGGAAACTCCGTGGTTCCTTGGGTTTTGAACACAAGGGCGCTTGAAGTCTTCGGCTATCTCCCGGGCGACGTGCTCATGGTGGATCTCAATGCCACCCCGCGCGATGGGGACGTGGTCTGCGCCCAGCTCTATGACCGGAATGGGGAAGCCGAGACGGTTTTTCGCATCCTTGAACACCCCTTCCTGGTAGCCGCCACGCTCGACCGGGCGACCATCAAGCCACTCCTGGTCAACAACGACACCGTGGTGGTCCGCGGCGTCGTCACCAGCTCGCACCGCCCCAGGCTGACGCAGCTGGCCTCGTAGCTCTTTAGCTACCCCTTTTCCCCCTGATTTTTCGCAAACCTGCCATCACAAATTATGGCCTCGGTGTTTCACGTGACACGGATTTCATATGAAATCTGTTGACAACTATGAAGCACTTCATAATTCTTACCGTGACTTCATAGCAAATCACGGAGAGATCGCATGGATGGGGTGGCCCATCGGCTCCTGGAGCCGGACAACCTGATCAAGTTCAACCTGGACGGCTCGATGACCTGCAGCGCAGGCCAGGTCGCCCACCTGCTCGGTCTTTCCGAGCGCATGTTCAACCGGCAGCGCGCCGAACTCAAGGCGGCCGGCTTCCCCGACAAGCTGCCGGGGGTCAACAAATGGTCCCGCCCGGCCGTGGTGGCCTGGATCAGCTCCAATGGCCAGACCACCGTCGCCACCCCGCGCGGCGCCGGCATCGGCGATCCCGACGTGGAAGCCATCGCTGCCGACCTCGAGGCCGACTATGGCAGGAGCGCGGCATGAGCACCCACCACCACTTTGATCTGTCATCGATGCGGAGTGCAGACACCGCGCAACGTGCCGCTCTGGCAGCCAAACTGCGAGCCGACGCAAATTCCGCCGAAGAGTTGGCAGCCGCCGAGTTTCTCATCTCGATGCAGGAAGCCACGTCAAAAATCACACTGGCCTTTACCCAGGCGATCAACGCCGGCGCCGACATTCAGTCCATTGCCGATAACCTCGGCAATGGTGTCGCGGCAATCAAGGCCGGTGCCGTGCGCAATTTGGCGCGCTTAGGCGGGCGAGAGAGCGTCGAGCAATATCTCGCCTCCGAAGCAGCCACGCTGCACGACATCTTCACCGATCGGTTTTCGGGCACTATCGCCCGCCATTCTCCCATGCCTGGGGGACACGCCTGATGTTCTCCGCCGCCCAATCCCCCATTGTTGCCGCCCCGCGTAAGACCCTCACCGCCAGCCAGCTTGACGTGCTGCGCGAGATCGACCGGCTCGGCCGTGCCTACAAGGCGCGCAATGGCTGGATGCTGGGCGGCAGGTTCCGCAAGGCCGCGACCTGCGCGGCCTTGGTCCGCCTGGGCCTGGCGCGCGAGGAATTCCGCAATGGCAAGCACCTCCTGGTGCTGACCTATGCCGGCCGCGCCGCCGTGGCCCCGGCCGCGCCACCCCTGCGGGACGACTGACCCTTTCGCGCGCCTCCTCCTGTCGTTGCGCAAGCACGACCAGCGAGAGGGGCGCGCGATCCGGTGGTGCCGCTTGCCCCGGCGGCACCACCGAAACCCACCCCACCGGCTCACGCTCTGGCGCCGTCCCTCGCGCCGCTGCACCTCCACCGGTGGCACCCTGATCCGGCGGAATGGCCCTGCCCATTGTTCGCCTGCGTATCCGCCGGATCGACCTTTCCAGCGCAGGAGCACCCCGAGAGATGTTCATGGGCAAGATCACCGTTCAAATCCCCCTCGTCACCTGGCGCGATGGCCGGCCCCGCTTCTCCCCGGGCCCGCGCCTGCGCAAGGCCCCGTTCAATTTCAAGGGCGAGGATCTGCGCCATGGCCGCACCGGCCCCTGGTTCACCCTCGACCAGGCCATCGCCTGGAGCCAGGAGCGGCTAAAGCTCATCGCCAGCCTCGAGGGCGCCACGCCCAAAGAGGCGCGACAGATCCGCGACGGCGCCGTTGGCGACACCAATGGCCAGCTCTTCGAGCGCTTCTTTTCCTCGCCTCGCATGAAGGGCAAGGAGGAGCGCCAGGGCAAGAAGGTCCGCGCGCCCCTGGCCGACAACACCGTCAGGAACTATCGCGGCGGCGCCAACCTGGTCGAGCGGCTGGACAATGGCCGCATCTGGCATGCGCCGGCGCTCGCCACCACGCCCCGGGTCTGGGCCGGGGTGTTTGACCGGATCGAGATCGAAAGCGGCCTTGCCAATGCCCGCAAGGCGCGCTCGGCCGTCTCGGCCATGTTCACCTGGGCGCGGGCCAATGGGCGCTTTAAGGCGCCGCACCCGATCGCAGCCATCGAGGAGCGCCTGCCCACGCTCGAGGCGCGCGTCCGCTTCGGCTCCGTCACCGAAATCGAGCACCTGGTGCGCGCGGCCGACATGCTCGGCCGCCCGGAGATCGGCGACGCCATCATGCTCGGCGTCTGGACCGGCCAGCGCCAGTCCGACCGGCTTGCCCTCATCGATGGGCAGGAAACCAGCGACGGCATCCTCTTCCGCCAGGACAAGAAGCGCGGCCAGCCGCTGCTGATCCCGCCCAGCCCGCAGCTGCGTGCCCGTCTGCTCGCCATCCGCATCCGCCGCAAGGACTGGCCGGTCGACTTCCGCGAAATCATCATCGACGAGCGCGCCAGGGCGCCCTTCAAGCGCGACTGGTACAACCACACCTTTGCCCGCGTCCGCGCCTTCGCCGCTACCGGCAAGGGCAAGCACGAGCTCACCGGCCGCCCGGTCGAGATCACGCCCATGCCCTCCCTAGCCGATCTGCGCGACCAGGACCTGCGCGACACCGCCGTCACCTGGCTGGCCCTTGCCGGCTGCACCGTGCCCCAGATCGCCAGCATCACCGGGCACTCCCTGGGCACGATCGACACCGTCCTCAAACACTATCTGGGCATGCACCCCGAGCTGGCCCGCTCGGCCATTGCCGGGCTGGTCGCCTGGTTCGAAAGCCAGGAGACAGGCAAATGAGCGCCCCGGAACTGGAAGGCACCACGATCGACGTTTTCATGACCAGCGAGGAAGAGCGCATCCTCTTGAAGATGGTGCGCGCGCTCCCGCAAAGCGACGCCAGGAGCGCCCTGAAAATCGTGCTGACCCTGGCCGCCAGCAGCATTCTCGCAAGCGAAGCCGCAACAGAGCCTTGCCTCAAAATCATAGAGGGCATGGTGCGGAAGGGGCGGCCATGACCGCCGCCGTCCTCTCCCTCACCGATCGGCTGCCGCCCGAGGCGCCGGTGCGGCGCGACCTGACGCTGCAGTTCGTGGCCTATGTCCATCTCCTCAGCGAGCTGGCGATCAACCTGCCGCCGCCCTCCCCCTCCGAGCTCATCGATGCGCTCGTCCACGAAACCGACCCCGCCCGCCGGCAACAGCTTGCCGACGCCATCGCCAGGAGCGCACCATGACCAAGCCGATTGCGCCAGCCACGCGCGACCTGATCGAGATCGCCATCGAGAAGATCGAGGACCAGATTGCCGCGCTCGATCGGGAGCACCCGGTCGACGGCCGCAGCGGCAACGACGCCTGGGACGCCTACCGCAAGGCCACTGCCGCCATGGGCTCGCGGATCCGCCACCTCATCCCCGGCTTCGTGCTTGATCCCAAATGGGACGCGGCCGTGGCGCGCTATTGTGGCATCCGGTCCACCAGCACCAGCGGCGTTCTTGGCGCTTTGCACAACTGGTGCACAGCCGCCCGCAAGAGGCTGGAAGCATGACCCGCCGCCCCGACGACGCCGATCGGCGCATGTTCCGTCACGGCCTGTTCTGGGGCGCCGCCTTGTTCGGCGCCGCCTGCTGGCTGCTCTATCCCGTCATCACCCAGCAATGGCACCTGCTATGACCCCGCCCATTCCGCACTGGTCCACCAGCAAGCGCGCCGGCGTCCTGCCGCCCCGCCTCGATGCGCTCCTAGAGGCGGCCGCCGCGGCCGGAGAAGACAACCGCGCCCTCAACTATACCGGCGCCCCCGATCGCCAGCTCTGCGGCTTTGCCGACCCGTCCGCGCGCACGCTGCGGATCCACAGCGTTGGCACCGCCCACGCCGCCGCCCGCCGCGGCCTGGTCCAGTTCGTTGGCTCGATCGACCAGGGCAATCTGCAACTGCACATAACCGGCCTCGGCCTTAACGCCCTGGCGAAAATCAGGAGGAAGTCATGACTGACAGGTCACTTCTTCTTGCAGGCGCCTATCTCTGGCCCGAACGCGTCCCACGCATCTTCCTGTCCGTAAAACGTGTCGAAGGGGCTCATTTCCGAAGGCCAGAGCCAATGGTCTTTTGGCACAAACTCCGCAGCCGTTTGCGCATTCAGGGCACGAATATAGTCAGCACGCACGACAGCCCTTGCCGCGTCTATTGCCCTTGTGGAGCAGCAGCCTGTTTCACACCAGTCCCACCGCCTGGTGAATTCCTCTTGCGATTTTGCCAGCGTCACGCAGGCTGGCAAGTGCGGCTGGCGCTCTGGCTGGCAAATGCCCGGCGTGTCCATCTCCACCCAGTCGAGCATCTCCAGCGCTGCTGTCGGAGACGCCATCAGCATCATGGCGCTGATCACCCAAAATCTCATCTGTTGACACCTTCCCCAAACGCGCGCAGTCTTTCATCGCTTCGCAGAGATGTGAAGTCCGGAATGGAAGCCGGTTGCAGAGGCGCCCGACGCGCCACGCTCTCGTGAGCGCGTTTTTCTATGGTCGGGCGTAGTGGGAGCGCGCAAGCGCTGCCGGTCCTCTGCCGGTCTTCCAACCCGCTACGCCTGGCCGCCCTTTTGGAAGGGGGCGGTCGGTCTCAGTTCAGAGGATCGACCCATGACCAAAGACCCATTCGACATACTCGACGACGCCATTGCCCACGCCAATGACGTGACCCGTCTCATGTCCTACCTGCAGGACGTATCCTCAATGGAGGATCGCTGGGCTAACCGCGAGGGCGAAATGCGCCTCGTACAGGACCTCACCCGCCAGCTGCACCGCGCCCGCCGCGCCTTCGACTTCGCCTTCAAGCTGAAAGCCGCCAATGACCGGAGGGCGTCATGACCCACGGCGTTAAGTACTTTGTCTGGCGCGACGGCAGACCCCGCTGGTCTCCGGGCGCCAACACGCGTGCGAAGGGGTTCAAAGGGCAGGACCTGAAAGACGCCGACGGGGACTGGCTCACCATGCCGGAGGCCTTGAAGGCCGCTCACGATCTGAACCTGGCTGCCGGCATCATTTCAGAATTGCCGACCTTGATCGACACGCCCCATGTGTCCAGCGCCGCCGCACGCCGCAAGGGCTACGTCTACTTTGTGTTGGTCGCCGAGAGGGTGAAGATCGGCTTCACAAGCAACCCCCAGAACCGACTGGGCAACCTGCAGGTGGGGCTATACGAGACAATCGACCTTTACGTGGCTGTGCCTGGCACCCAATGGGACGAGCACCAGGTGCACGACACGTTGGCCAGACACCGCCTGAAGGGCGAGTGGTTCGAAGCATGCCAGCCGGTCATGAACCTCCTTCTGCGGTCGGTCAAAGCCCGCCGAATTGTGCTGGGCAAGACCGCTATTCACATCGATTTCAAACGGTGAACATTCGCAGAACCAGACGCCCTCGTCGCTTGTGCGACCATGCGACGGGGGTGAAACGAGAACGATTTTGTACGATGGACCCGTCGCACGCCGTCGCACGTCGCATCGCACAGTGCCATTTTGTTCCGGCATTCCGGGCTTGCAAACCACTGCCCCGCTTGCTATCTCGCGCTACGATGGGGCTGTAGCTCAGTTGGGAGAGCGCGTCGTTCGCAATGA
>CAMLKN010000003.1 GCA_946480655.1 uncultured Devosia sp.
CGCGCCGCAGCGGCGGGCAACGGCATGGATTACGACAATGCGACAGGGGCGACAGGGGGCCGCAGAGGATAATCGCCTTTTAGGGCGAGAGGGCGGCCCGGGCTACAGGCTCGAGTGCCTGGCTGACCGACTGGTGTCGACCCCACGACTGTCATTCGCGACTAAAATAAGTTTACCCAAAAGCAGACACAGTCTGGTTACTCAACTTCAGGTGCAGTAGCCACTTCAGTGATGAATGCCGCCAATGGCTAGTCTAGTTTGCTTTCAGATGAAGAGGTTGTCCGGCCAACGCGCCACCCCGACACAATCCGCTCGATGCGAATGTTTTCAGAGGTCAACAGCGGCTCTTCTTCCAACATCTGTACCTTGCCGTTCGGCTCGATTGCGAAGTCGGCGGTGAAGAGGCCGCGCGCATAGACGACCAATGTGGACTCGAGGAAACGCCCATTCTCATCAACCGCAATCGCAGCATCGGTCGACCCCTCATTGGCCATCCGTTGGCGTTTCTGGCGCAGCTCGCCGAACTTGTCTTCGAGCAGGGCCACATTTTCATCGGACAAGGTCGTGCCGGTCAGCAGATGGCCCTTGAGGTCATCCGGTCTGGTGACGATGTGGAACGGCCCCTCGCCGGACTGCACGTAGGCACAGAAGAAATTCAAGTAGAGTTCGGCAAAGACCCCGCCCGCGAGATCGATTGGCACGGTGGTGTTGAGCCGATGTAGAGGATCTGACTTGCCGTGCAGCCAGATTGCCGCCTCGGGTCCGAAAATCATGTTGAGCGATCGCGGCACCCCCCCATCATCGATCAGGATCTCCACCAGATCGTGACCCTTGTAAAAGGGAAGAGAGGTGCGACGGGCTCGAATTGCATCGGCCAGCTTGGCGCGGGTCGATGCGCGGAAATCGGTCATCGTGGATCGAGCGCGCTGGACAATTTCGATCACTTCCTCCGGGTCCAACTCCTGCCAAATCGCGTGGAACGGCAAGGGCAGATGCCAAGCCGCAGACGTTGAGGCGCGATCGCGCATTCTGGCGGCCTCCTGCGGGGAAAGCAGGCCGGAATTAAGGTCATAGGCGACGCTTGGAGATTCAATCCTAGCGTCGTCCGTTTCCCGTATCTTGTCGCGTTCGATCAGCACATCTTCCCGCTGCGCAGAGTCTTCGGGGAGAATGTCGAGTACGGCATCGATCGCCGCCCGCAACAGGCTGTATTCCCGTTGTGCAAGTCGCTTGAGGACCTGGAAGTCGGCCAGAGCTTTCTCCGCATTCTGTTGCTGGCGAATGCGCTCCAACAGCGCCATTGCCAAGCGCCGGTCAAGTTCTACGACAGACCCAAAGTTCACGCTCCAGTCCTCCGCTGCAAGCCAGCGGCCAATGTCCCCGCCGGACTTAATATCGATAGATGACAGCGCCATAGTCGCTTCGACAACGGCATCGTCATGGTCGTTCCAGGCCTTCTGCACGTCGGTCGACTGTTCGACCTGCCGCAGCCAATCGATTGTCCTGTGCATCCTGATCTGTTGCAGCCTGGATGCGAAGCGCCCATCCACATCCGCCGCCAATCCGCCAAAGGATACGGCGAGTGCAAAGCCGCGCAACGCCAGGGTGCGACCGAGGACCTGTTCGAGAGCGGTACCCTCCGACTTAACCCAAAGTTCCTCTATGGCGGCATGGACTATGTCTGCTGCGCCATCGAACAAAAGTCTGGACCAGAGCATGTAGATGCTGCGGTCGGCGCCGGTTTCCTCGATGGTCGTCATGGCGTTGCCGGTTGCCCCCAGCCACTCGGCCAAGGTCAGTGCTCGCGCCGACGTCATGGCGAAGCTACCTACTATGTTCAGGGTATTGTGTACCTCCGCCAGAAACACATCGCCGATACACAAATGCATCGACGCTGCGAACGTGAGCGTGTCCTGTTCGCTGGCCGGACTCAGGAGGACGTAGTTGGCGATGACGTGATCGAGGTACTGTCGGTAGTGATGGCGGAAGTCGTGATCCGATATCCGCCTCGCCTCCAACAGAGGGCGCAGTCGGCTTGGAACTTCGGCAAACCGCATGCCGATGATATCGCTGGTCTGGTCCTCAAACCCATGGACAAACGGGAGCGACAGGAACATTAGAAGATTACTGTCGATCGCGAGGCGATCGACGATCGGTGCGATGGCCGCGGCAACCATGTGCCATGAAGCCTGCATCGCCCCGGCATAGGCCGGTTCCTCCATCTTGTGCGCCAGAACCGTGGCCCCTGAGAGCAAGGCTGAACCCGCCTGGCGGACATCGTCGTCGGGGACCCCGGAATCGGCCACCAGTTGGGCCAGTAATTCGCAGCCCTTTTTCATCACTAGGTGCTGCATGGCGATCGCCAGCGGCGTGTCATCCTCCCCGCCTTGGTCCGTGTTGAGTAGGGAGATTATGATGTTGGGGAAGGCCTTGAGCGTTGGATGAAACGTATTCCAGTCGTCGAACTGGTCCAGTGCTGCAGGCGAGTAAGCCAGATTGATTGCAGCAAAGACATCCTCGCGGGGCAGGCCATTCATCGAGTAGCCGAGCGCCGCCAGAACCCGAACCGCAATGGAGCGGTGCAGGGGCAGTGCCGTATGGTGCAATTGCGTCAACAGCGCCTGCTTGATTTCGGCGTGCCTTGCAGTGTCGTCCTCATTGAGCGCTGAAGCGTGCCGTCCACCCTTTTCCCTGTTGCCGCGATCGACCCAAAACACGCTGTTTACACATCTTGCGACTGCATCTGTCAGGGGCTCTGCAAGTTCCGCCGTGGGCACCACGAACAGACTGTCCCAAGCCATCGAGAAGACTCGACGCAACAGGCCATCTGCCCTGCCGATCACGTCCGGATGAATCTCTGGGTTCATCCGGCGTCCGCCGCCATCCCGGTGACCTTTGTAGATTGCACTCCTGCCGAAGCCGGCAGCCATACCGGTAAGCTGGCTCCCCTGGTTGCCGGTCCCCGACCCAAGGGCAACACCTGGTTGGTCGAAGCTGGCACTCATGGACTGTTCGGCTTCTTCCCGCCCCGCTTCCTCTGGTTCGTTGCCATCCTCGATGTTGATATTGACATTGATGGCATTGCCGGCAACAGACGCAATCTGTTCGAGGATTTTCGCCCGGTGCTCCAGATAGGCCCGATCCTCTACGCCAAAGGTCTCCAATTTCTCGAGCATGCCCAAGACCTTGTCGAGCACGTCCATTTCTTCGTTCGTCCGCTGATCCGGATCGGCGCGTCTGCTGAGATCGGCGCAAATATTGCGCAGAAACGCGGACCTGCGAACTGCCTCGAGCGATTTGCTGTCAGTGGACACCGCCATCGTCTCCATCATGTCAGCTCCGGAAGGAGGAAATTTCGCTCAGCCATAAACTGGGGATAGTCCTGCGCCGCCATACGCAGAAAATGCAGCGTTCTGTCAGGATGATGCTGGTAGGCCAGCGAGATTAGGGTTTCGAGATCGAGGGCCCATTCATTGAGCATGCTCAGTTCTTTGCCTTTGAGCACGAAGAATTCCCCGATCAGGTCGGGTTCGAGCGGCGCAAATCGTTCAGGGCCCTCGGCTCCGGTCATTTCGATGCCGGTTATGGTCTGGATCAACTGCCATTGCAGGCTGTCTGGCATGCGGCGTTGTCGCCGTTCGGGCAGCATTTCCTGCATTTCTTCGGGCATCGCATTGCGGATAGTGTCGTAATGTTCGATGTCGATGCCAGCGGTCGCCGTGGCGAGACGCACGGCATTCTCATGCTGTTCCAGCGCATGCGGGCTGCCCGAGTCGCAAACCAGGTGCCAGGTCGCCTGCCAATATTGATGTCTTTGCCGCTGCAGATATGCCGCGAACAGCGTGAAACGGGCCTTCTCTCGGTCGGCAGAAGTGCCGATTTTGTCCAGTTCTCCGTTTTGCAGGGCCTCCGCGACCATCAAGGCAAAGAGTGGCCGCATGAAACGGTCGAAGCGCCTCAAGTGCTTCAACAAGGATTCCGCATCAAGCTGGATTTGTGCCGTCCCTGAATCCGCGGCGAGCCTCTGCATCCGCGCCCGCATCAATTGCACGATCTCGTCGTCAGAAAGATCAGCCAGGGCCAGGCGCCGGCCACCAGGTTTTCTTTCCGCTGCCAGGATTTGCCCGCGATAATCCGAGCGCGAGCGTTCCAGTTTGCTGAAGAAGGGGTCATTGGAATTGCGCAGGATGATGATCAGCCGGATCAGCGGTCCTTCTTTATCCGCCTTGGCATACTTCACCCAGTTGTCCAGAAATCCGGGCAGTTGATCCATGGAATTAGTGGAATAGTCGACGACCATAAGCGTGTTTTCGCGGATTCTGTCGGCGGCAGATTCCAGCCAGTCCTTGTCCTGAATGAAGTCAGTGGACGCGAAACCGGCGCTCATGAATCCGAGGTCCGGCGCCTTGGCAATCAGTTCTTGGCAAAGCCGGCTTTTGCCTGTGCCACCTTCCCCGCAGACCGCCATCCAGAGGAAGCGCTCGTCGAGGGCATCGTCGCCAAACAGCGCGCGCCGTATTATATCGAGGTCTTTTTCGCGTCCGACAAACTTGTCGCGCGCGGCACTGAAATGAAAGCGGTCCTCGCCCACGATTCTTCCGGCAGGATCGCGAAACATGTGGTTGAACGCCCAGGCCTCCCGGCCGGAGGGGCCGGAGGACACTGGCGCGCGCTGCAAGACGTCGTCCAGCCGAGTTTCGAGCCGTTTGAGTAGCTCTGTCACCGCGGCATGGTTGGCCTGCTGGGCGGAGGCTATGTCCGCCAGCTGCACGGTTTGGAGGAGCCTGCTGAGAGCCGTGTCTTCTTTAATTTCCTGGGCGTAGAAGTGGGAGAAGGCATAGTTCCAGCGGTCGTCCAAATCACAGCTTTTTTCCAGTCTTTGCCGCGCATAGTCGCCGTCAGCCCAGCGGCCTTCGGCAATGACCTTGTTGATGATGTGCTGACCTAGAAGGTTCACCGCTGAGTCGATTTGCGCCTCGACCTCGGCTCCCGCGATTGAACTAATGGCGAATTTGCGACCAAGAAGGACGGCGTCTTTCTGGTCAGGCATCAGGCTGTCGATGGCTTCCTGGCGACGTCTTTCATCGGCCTTGTGATGCAACTTGCCCGTGTGGGTTTCCAGCCAGCCGTAAGCCCGTGCTGCGGGTGCTCCCCGCGCGAATATTCCACCGGTCCAGGCGGCCGACATGATCGCGCCGCCTGCAGCCTTGCCCGCCATATCTTCGGCCGTGCTTTCGTCCATGCAATACCGAGTGGCCTGAAGCGCGGAACGCAGCGCCGCGCGCTCGAACACCCTGTTTGGGGGCAAGTGTCCCTGTTCAGAGGCCTGTCGAATGCGTTGATCGACCTGGCCCAAGGTAAAATCGGTGACCTTGCCACAGACGTAGCCGAAGGCGAACTCCCCGAGTTTGTCGCCAATCCACATCGAAAGTGCCGTAGCTGCAACTACCTCTATTCCAGTCATTTGGGCGTCCGGAAATTTTTCGTCGTGCCAATGAATTATGTCCGTTGAATTCAGTCAACATGATTCAACTTGATCAATTGAGGCAGCTTGCATCCAAAAGACGTCGATGGTCTGCGTGCAGTGAAGTGAATTTGACATAAATCGCGATACTTTCATCTTGGATGATGGGGTTATGAAATTCCAGCTTATGCGGAAACTCCAAAGCCGATGAAGTTGACCAGCGACGCAACCAGTTTTCATTGTGAAGATGCAAAGACAGGTAGTCAGAGAGAGGCATTCTTCCGACGGACTCTACTCACCACATTTACCTTCCATCGGTGGACGATGTGCGAGTGGTCCACTGGCCTAGCTAGTATATGACAGCTTACTCATGAAAGTCTGCCAGAAGCAGACCGTCCGCTCCCCACCCTGCCATCGCACGCAGCAGGAAAAGCATCTGTCGGAAACCTGCCAGCGCAGTCTGTATGATCGATTTGTGCGCCCGACGCAGTGAGCCTAGACGTGCGATTATCGCCTGCGGTTCGGTCCCGGCTGCACCTCTAAGCCTAATCCTAGACCTTTGAGCGCCGCCAACCAGCCGCACGGGCTTCGGCCTCAGAGCAGAACCAGCGCTCCCCGTGCTCTGGTCGGATTTGAGTTTCGTCGTAGTACTCTTGGCCGGGGAGATGGTAGATGCGCTCGCCAGTGTGGACGCTCACATTGCCCTTGATATTGCAGGCGCCGGAAGTGGCTTGGGCAACGAAGGCCGCCGCGGAGTCAACTGATAGGCTACCGTCGGAAAAGCCATAGACGCCCGCGAAGCCGATAGCGGCGGCGGCGCCCAATGCTAATGGAAGGGATGAGGGTCTCTTTGCCATGGCGGCATTACGCCCGAACACGGCGTCGTCAGCAACTCACAGTATTTCTCGCAGTAAACATTGCGTTGACCTTTCCGCTGGTAATGCTGCGACAAAGATCGGACCCAGCAAAGTCTGGCAAACTGGAATAAGACTTCAGAGCCTGGCGCTGCGGCTGAAAGTGCAAGTGGGGGAGTGGATGGCACGAGTATGGATCGAAACGACACGGGCATATCATCAACATGGCGGAGAGGGCTGGGAATTTGGCACCTGCCTCTGGAGCCCCGCCAGGAACAAGGCAGGTCGCGACAGCTATGCCCTCATGCGTGCGCCTGAGGCCGGCGACACGGTGTATCATTTCTACGACCATGAGTGGGACGATGGCGTGGAAGAGATGCGCTTCTGCGCCGTATCAAAAGTAGCAAACAAGGTTGTCGAACGCGCCGATGAGCCGCCGATCGCTGGCGACTGGGCAGGGCGAGATAGCTACTACAGGATCGATCTAGAAGGCTTCGTGCAGCTCGATACCCCGCTTTCGCTCTCGAGATTTAGGGCGACATACGTCAATGAGTTGCTTGCGGAGCTCGTGGAGGACAGGCCGAGGCATTACCCCTTTGCTCAATATCGCGACGAGGTTCGCACCAACCAGGGCGCCTACCTGACGGAGGCAACGGCCCGCCTTCAACGTCTACTGGCTGATGCGCTCGGTATCGAGATAGCAGGGGCAGGAAGTGCATCGTCCAACGCGAACCACATGGCCTTTGCAGAGGGGCAGCGGCAAAAGCGGGAAACGTATTTCTTCGCTCGTCACCCTCAGCTGGCAAAGCAGGCAAAGGCGCACTATGGCCTTCAGTGCATGGCCTGTGGGTTCGACTTCGAAGAATTCTATGGGCCATTAGGCGCTGGTTACGCCGAATGTCACCACCTGAATCCTCTCGCTGAACGGCCTGAAGCCGAATGGGGCAACGGCACGCTTACTCTCCTCAGTGAGGTAGCGATCCTGTGTGCCAACTGCCACCGGATGGTCCACACGCAGCGGCCGCCTATTCCGGTTGAGACGTTGCGTGAAGCAATTGAATCCGCGCGGGCCACGAATGCACCATCACCCAACATCTAGCCCAGACCGGTATTCAGCGGCGTCAATCGGACTCGGTGCTCTTCTCAGCATCGCGGAGCAATGCTTCCGCAAGAACGCAAAGCCTCCTCAGTTCGGCGTCAGGAAGGCCTGACGCCGAATTCAGCAGGCGCCCCAGGAGATCGGCGCGCTCGGAAGTGCCATTATGTTCCCGGTCAATGCCAAGGAGCCAGTCCGGCGTCGTATGCAGCGCCCCCGCGATCTTGACCAGCGTCGCAAGGTCAGGCTCGCGGCGCCCGTTGGCGTAGTGTGCATAGCGCCGCTCGTCTAAGCCGGCGCGCCTTCCGGCCTCTGCATTTGAAATGCCAAGCTGCTCCGCCCGTTCTCGAAGACGTTGTCCAAAGATGTCCATAGGAACGATTTGTTCCTCAAAGGCATCAATGCGGCCACGAACGTTACGGAATGCTTCAGGAACAAAATGTAGCCTCGTTACGCTCAAGCAAGTCGAGGTGAAACATGCAGCGGACTACCTTTGGAAAGCGAAATGCAGCGCAATCCTTGCAGTCGCAGGCGGGCGCCAGAAAGCGCCACAATCAGCCAACTACAGTCGTAGCTGGAATAGTTGGGGCCATCGTGTTCGGCAGCGTGGCAATCGGTGCGGCATCTCTGTTCTCTCCGCCAGCGACATCGGCGGCGGATCAAGAGGATCAGCTTTGGGTCACCTCCCAGCGCCTGCCCCGACACACATGCCCTTCCACCAGCTGCGGAGTAGTTGGCGAGCTCTACTTCCGGGAGGGGGTAACCCCGATGGAAGTTCAGGATGGTTGGGGGCGGATCTCCCGAAGATATGACGCGGCCTGCAGCAACGGCCGCAGCGACTACGTGGACAGTGGAAACGACCAGTGCACGCGGACAAACGGTGTCGTTGACGGTCAGTTTGCCGAGTGGGTCCAGCTCGAGTTCCTGTCACCGGAGCGCCCAGCAGACCCCGCCGAGGGTGCCATCGGCCTGGCCAAGGTCGTTGGTCAGTCGGATGACTTCAACCTGTACCAAGCCCAGTTCGTCGGGGGAGCTCAAAGGCTGATCGAGGCGGGTGCATGCACGCAATCTCAAATCGAGGAGCACGGTGGATTTGTCGCCTCAGTAAATCTCAAGCCGCGTAAGGCGTACTTCGTGCACTGTGGCATGGAGAAATACTACCTCGACGTCTTCACGATGGAAATATTTCGCTAGCGTTTAGGTCGTATCGAGGTCAGCGTTGGAGGATGACCCGTCCACGTTCAATGGTGACGCAGCATCTGGCAGTATTCAGCATACTGTAAGGACACGTGACCCCAGGCCTGAGAGTTCGCCCTAACCTTTGACTGCTAGGCGACTGACCAGGGGTTCGGCAACCTAAAATGGACGCGGCAACCGCCAGGCGCCTTGTTGCGGCAAGAGCTAAACCGGCCAAATGAGCGTCCCCTGGCGCCTATAACTCACCCTCATCCTTGGTCAGAATCTCAATTTAGATCGTTCGGGCTCGCGAGGTGACTGCGTGGAGTATATGTTCCATTTGACTTATCGTAACTGAGCAGTCCCTCGCTCTCCCTGCGGGTAATATTGACATTGGTATATTTCTATATTCACTGAGGAGCTCCAGCGAAATAAGCAAGTTAGGAAGAGACGGTCATGCGCGCATTGATCTATGTTGCCTACCTTAGCCTATCCCTAGCGGGGCCGGCTGTGTCCGCCCCGATCGAAATCATGTCGTGGAACGTCGAGAATCTGTTCGACACCCAGGACGATCCCACCAACCCCCACGACAACACGTACCTGCCACTCGCCGACAAACAGGCAGCTGGCACTGCCCATGTCGCCTTGTGCGAGCAACTCAACCCCAATCCAGGCTTCTTTCGAGAGCAGTGTCTGACCCTGGATTGGAACGACGGTACTTATGCGACGAAGCTTGGTCGCATAGCCGATGTTCTCCTGACGCTGGGGGACCTGCCGGAGGTGTTGGTGCTGCCCGAGACTGAAAACGCGCAGGTTATCGACGACTTGGTGGCAAAGCTCGGGGCAGGGGTCTACCCCACCATAGTCGCCCTGGACAGCAGCGACGAACCGGATAGCCGTGGCATTGATGTTGCCATCGTTTCGACCCTGCCGTTGATCGGAAGCGCCGTCGCCCACAAGGTGGACTTCAAGGGCGACACTGACATTTGCGGCGCCACGCGCGACATTGTCGAGGCGACGGTGGCGTTACCTGACGGCACACCGCTGACTGTGCTTGGCGTACATTTTCCCTCACAGGGCAACCCGGTGGAATGCAGAATTAGGGCCTTCCAGCAGGTGAGCGAAATACGAGAGGCCAAAGGTGAGGATGCTCTCGTCGTTCTCGCCGGCGACTTGAACTTCGAATGCTCAGAGCTGGCCTCCCCAATGTACGAGCGTTTAGCGTTCCGGGGTGGGTGGTATCTGTCCCCGGTCATTCTCGCGGGCTGCGCTGCCCCGGGATCGAGCAAATTCTTTGACGGCTTGCTGTCCTGGAACACTTGGTCTTACCTGGACCAAATCCTTGTATCGGCGGGACTAAGCCCCACACAGCCCTCCGCTCTGAACTGGTTTGCAGACCTTGGCAGCTTCCAAACCGTGGTCGTTCATGCGGAACAAATTCAGGTGGACGACCAAGACCGGGGTTTTGTCGAACCTCGACGGTTCGATCCCGCTTCAGGTGAAGGCATCAGTGATCACTGGCCAGTTTCAATCCGATTGCTGAACCGTCGAGTGGCGGAGCCTTAGTTCCGATGGGGGATCGGATCAGCTAGTCATCGAGCTTGTCTGCACCGTCTGTCCTGCCGTCTGTCCGCGGAACCTCGACCGCTGGGTGGCCCGGGTTCCGCCCCTCTCGTCCTGACTCTCTCTCCGCCACTTCCTCAAAATTCAATTCCTTCAACGCCTTGCGCGTCCTGCACCTGTCGTCTCGCGCGTTGAGCCGGAGCGCCTGGATCCGGACGTGCCGCAGCCCATCGGCAACGATGGCGGCGGGCGTGGCGAAAAAATTCGCATCGCCATCTTGTCGCTCCGCTCGTCCATGCCAATGTGAATTGCGTGACCGGGCCCCTCTGGCGTCGTCGGCGAGAACCGCGACGCGATGTCGGATCACCTCGGCAGGGCCCGCGGGCATCTGCGTGTGGTGCCCGATCATCGTCCCAGGTCCCATGCGCACTCCCTCAGCTCTGTCGAGCAGAACCTGAGAGGAGATCATGCATGAGCAAGGACAAATCCCCCTTCCAAGACGACATATTCCTGCGCGGCGCCCGCCTCAGGGCCCGTCAGAGTGCCGATGCGCGCGAACTGCGCCACGAGGCCGGCCTGGCTGAGAGCGAAGAGTTTTTTCAGGCCCTCGTCGCCGCCGTCGCGGTGATCGCGCATGCCGATGGCCGGCTCGAACTGGCCGAAAGGCGCAAGCTGGTGGAAGCGTTCATCACCAGTTCGGCCGCGAAGGGTTTCTCGGTCACGGACCTCGCCCACGAGCTGTCCGAGCACAGCCGCGCCTATGGCTATGACCCCCACGCAGCCGAACACCGGGCCCTGGCCTGCCTTTCCATCAGCCTGATCAGTGGTGAACAGCGCCAGTTGATCCGGCAGATCTGCCATCAGGTGATCACGGCTGATGGCCTCGTGCACCCGGTGGAACTGGGTGCACTGCATCGGGTCGAAAGGGCTCTCGACATTGCCGGAGGTGCGCAGTGACCTGCAGCACTTTTGGACTCTGCAACCCGGAGGTCTGCGAATGGACGTCCTGACCAGTCTCTTTCTCGGGCAGCCGCTCTGGATGTGGCTGGGTTTCCTGGGCCTCGTCATGGCGCTGCTGGCCTTCGACCTCGGCGTCCTCCATCGTGACGGGCATGAGATCGAGGTGCGCGAAAGCCTCCTGCTTTCGGGCTTCTATATCGCGCTGGGCCTGGCCTTCGGCGGATTCGTCTGGTGGCAGCTGGGTGCCCAGTCAGGGGTCGAATACCTGACCGGATTCGTGGTCGAGAAAAGCCTCGCCATGGACAATGTCTTTGTCATCGCGATGATCTTCGGCTACCTGGCCATCCCGCGGCACCTGCAGCATCGGGTGCTGTTCTGGGGCATCCTCGGCGTCATCGTGCTTCGGGCCATCATGATCGGCTTCGGCGCTGCCCTGGTGTCCGAATTCGGCTGGATTCTCTATGTCTTCGCCGCTTTCCTGGTCTTTACCGGCATTCGCATGCTGATGATCGGCCATGAAGAAACGGATCTGAGCCAGAATCCGGTTCTGCTGTTCATGAAGAAGCGCTTCCGCGTCACCGAGACCCTGCAGGGTGACCGCTTCTTCGTGCACCAGCACGACCCCAGGACCGGGCGGATGGAGCGGTATATGACCCCGTTGTTCCTCGCCCTGGTGATGATCGAGATCGCCGACGTGATCTTTGCCGTGGACTCGGTGCCGGCCATTTTCGCCATCACCACCGATCCCTACATCGTCTACACGTCCAATATCTTCGCCATTCTCGGCCTGCGCGCGCTCTATTTCGCGCTCGCCGCCATCATCCACCGCTTCGCCTACCTCAAGCAGGCCCTCGCCGTCCTGCTGGTCTTCATTGGTTCGAAGATCTTCTTGGCCGACCTCCTTGGCTGGGAGAAATTCCCGGCGGAGTGGTCGCTTGGCGTCACGGCGGTAATCCTTGCCAGCGGCATCTTCTATTCGCTCTGGAAGACCGCCCGGGCAGTGTAGAAAATTGGGGGCGCTATCACAGCGTCCCCAATCTCCACCATCCAGTTCATTGGTACATCGTTCCTGCGGCCCGTGAGCGGATCACTCCAAGCTCAGAAAGCGTAGGACAGGATCTGGGCGCTCTGGCTGGTGAGTGGGCCGCGACGGCACACCTCGCCCACCTGCTTGCTGTCGCAATACCGCAGCATGGCGGAAATGGTGGGTTGATCAAGCAGCCCATGCTGAGGCCCGTCGTAGAGACCGATCGACCGCAACTGGCCCTGCACCAGATAGACAAAGGCATTTGGGGCAACGCCGACGAGATTGCGCAACAAAGATTCCTGATCGTCAGGCGAAAGTTCCCCGATCCGCCCGGTAAGCGCGGCAAAGTTCCCGTCCCGCACGGTGGCGGCCTCCATGAGCAGTGTTTCGACCAGCATGTCGCCCCGGCCAAGTCTGGGCGCAATCATCGCCAGATAAATCTGCGCCCGCCCGGCATCCGGAGCCACGAGCACCACATCCCCATCTCGGCTTCCATCGCGAAAGAGGGCCAGGAGCCGTCTGGCGGCGGCCAGGTTTCCGGCGGCGGCCTCGCTCTCGAGCAGGGCAATCGCGGCGTCGGGATCCTGTTGCAACCCATAGCCATAGAGATGCGCATTGGCGATGCCGATGACGGCCTCCTCGGTCCCGGCAGCGAGCGCCTCTTCCAGCATGGCCAATCCTTCCGCCTGGGCGCCCGGCCGGTAGAATCGCCCCTCCGTCAAGCCGCGTGCCAGGAGATAGCGGGCAAAGCCGTGGCCCATGGCGACAGCCTCTGCCAGATAGTCATAGGCCCGCGCGCTGTTGGGCGGCACGGCGATGCCGTCGCCATAGATTTCCCCCAGCCGCAGCAGTGCCTCCGGACGGCCGGTCTCCGCCGCCTGCTCCAGGGCAGCGATGGCTCCGGCGCTGTCGGGGGCACCGACATCGCCGCTCAAAAGCAATTCGGCCAGCAGGAGCGATCCCGTTGCATTGCCGCCCTCAGCCTCGTCGCGCACCATCTGCAGACCCATGGCGGGGTCTGCCGCCACGCCATGGCCGCGGGCGAGCATTTCCGCCAGGCGAAGGCGCGCCGAAGTGCTGCCGGCGCTGGCAGCCTTTTCATAGGCAGCGTATCCCTTGCCCAGATCAACCGGGACGATGGTTCCCTCGCTCCAGAAGTCACCGATCCTCAGCCATGCGTCGACCCGACCAAGGTCGGCGGCCCGCTGGTAGGTCGCGAGGATTTCGGACGGATCGACACTGGCCCACTGCAGGCGGGCCAAGGCGTCGCCCAACAGCATCATCGCATTGGCATCCCCGCCGTCGGCGGCCCGCTGCAACAATGCCAGTCCCTTTTCGGGCGCCGCATCGAGCGCTTCGGGAATGCCCTTGATGTAGAGCTCGCCCAGGGCCACCAGGGCAGCCGGATAGTCATCGGCGGCCAGGGTCTCGAGCATGGCGAGGCCGCTGGACAGATCGGGCTCGGTTCCCTGTCCGGCGATGAGCATCTGCGCAATGCGCAAGGTTCCACCCGCTCGACCGGCGGCGGCGGCCTGCCGGTAGTAGTCGAGGGCGCGGGCATAGTCGACCTGTCCGGCGCCGCCTTCACTGTAGTAGTCACCCAGGCGCAACAGGGCATCGGACGGGTCCGCGAGTCCGTTGCTGGCCACGCCGGTGGGCGGGCTCTCTTCCTGCGCCCGAGCCCAAGGCCCCGGAACCAACAGCGCAACCAGCAAGGCGCTGGCGGCAAATCGCGCAAGGCCGCCTGTCATGGGTCCGGCTCCTCCGCCGGGACCGGCTCGGCGGCCTGGAGGTAGTAGGCCACGGCCCGGTCCCCATCGGCCGGCACGAGGATACCGTCCCGATAGATATCACCCAACCTGAGCAGGGCCTCCGCGCTGCCCAGGGCCGCCGCACGTTCGTAGGCAGAGATTGCACCCTGCGCATCGACGGAACCGGCTGCACCGGCACTGAGCAGGTCGCCCAGCATCAGGAGAGCGCCGGTATGTCCGCTCCTGGCCACGTCCTCGATGAGGAGGAGGCCGGCGGCAGCGTCCCTCGCGATGCCCTGGCCGGACACGAGCATTTCGCCGGCCCGCAATTTGCCGGTCTGGCTGCCGGCGTCCCCGGCGCGCCGGAAGTTCTCGAATGCCTGCGGCGGGTCCGCTGGGACAAGCGTGCCGGCCAGGTAGAGTTCTCCCAGCCGGAGCATGGCATCGGTTTGGCCGAGGCTGGCCGCCGCCTCGTAAGCCTCGATGGCCCCGGGGCCGTCCACGGCGCCACTGGCCGGGTCAGAGAGATGGTCGCCAAGCATCAGCAGCGCCTGTGCATTGCCATTGGCGGCGACTTCACGGATCAGGGCCAGCCCACCGGCTGGGTCGGCAACGTCGCCCTCTCCGCGCAGGAGCACTTCGCCCAGCCTGAGCTTGCCCGTGTCGCTGCCCAGCTCGGCGGCACGGCGATAGTAGTGGGACGCCGGCTCGAGGTTGGCGGCAGCGGTGCCGCCACCCGATTGCAGATCGCCAAGAAAAACCAGCGCGCCCGTCTCGCCCTGGTCGGCGGCGGCGCGCACCATGCCAAGACCACGTTCCGGATCGGCCGTTGTGCCGAGGCCAAGCGCCGTCATTTCCCCCACCCGGAATTGTCCGGTGAGGTTCCCCTGATCTGCCGCCCTTCTGTAGTAGGCCAGTGCCCGTTCCGGCTGCGCCGGAATGGCTGTGCCGCTGCGGTAGAGGTCACCCAGCCGCAGGAGCGCTTCCATGTCCCCGAGGGTGAGTGCTTCCTCATAGGCGGCGGCGGCGGCAGGCCCGTCAAACGCACCGGGCAAGCCTTCGCTCAACAGGTCGCCAAGCACGACCAGGGCACGGGCATTGCCCGTCTCGGCCAGCTCGCGGACCAGTGCGAGCCCCGCCTCGACATCCCTGTCCGCTCCTTGTCCCCTGGCGAGCATTTCACCCCAGCGCAATTGCCCTGTGTGGCTGCCCGCCTCGGCGGCCTGCCGATAATAGTCCAGGGCAGCGGCGAGATCGCGCGGTACGACTTTGCCTTCGCTGTAGAGATCCCCCAACCGCATCAGGGCGTCCGGCTGGCCAATGGTGGCGGCAAGCTGATAGACCCGTGCCGCGGTTTCCTCGTCAGGCTGTCCTGGCCGGCCCTGGGCGAAGTGGTCGGGCTGAATGACCGCGCCGATCGTTGCGTCGATATCGAGGGCCGCCAGCCGCAGGTAGTAGGAGAGGGCCTCGTCGCCTCCCCGTCCGTCGACCGTTCCCGCACGGTAGTGGTTTCCCAGCGCGACGAGAGCCGCTCCCAGGGGCACCGAAAAGCCGGAGCCCGGCTCCGTCCCCTGGGCGGCGGCAGGTGGAGCCATGATTCCGGTGCCGGCCAGGAGGGCCATGACGGACAGGACTGTGAGAATCTTGGGACATTCCACCGCTTCCGTCCTCCTCCGCTAACGATCCCGGAGCGCGTGGTCGACGCGCCGGATCATGCGCCAGCCCTGTGCAAGCCATCGGTCCGCAGGGGGGGCGACAGGCAGGCCGATGCCCAGGACTGCACTCATCAGGGCGTCGCGGTCCATGTCCTGGGTGACGATAATTCTCGAGAGGCAGAATGGGTCTTCGGCGTCCGAACTCAGGGCGTGGCGAACGCGGCAGGCGCTGGTGAAGCCGGCGGCCGCCACCAGGCTGCGGGTGACGGCGCTGCCATAGCCATGGGGATAGGCAAAGGTCTCGACTGCTCTGCCGAGGCCCTCTTCGAGGATGGCCTTGCTGGCTTCGATTTCGACGCGGGCCCGGGCGGGCGGCAGCACGTCGAGCTGCGGGTGGGTGAGGGTATGGGCGCCGCATTCGATGCCCCAGCCGACAAGGTCGCGCAGTTCGGACCAGTCGAGCATGGGCCTCTCGCCCTCGCCCAGGTCGTCAAGCCAGTCGCTTGTCTGGCCGATGCGCCCGGCCACCACGTAAAGCGTGGCGCACATGCCGAGCCGATCCAGCACCGGCAGGGCGCCGAGCCGGAAATCCAGAAGTCCGTCGTCGAAGGTGAGGGCGATGGGGCGCGGGGGCAGGGGCGTCCCATCGCGGATCGCCTTGGCCAGCCGCGAAACGGTCAGCGTGGTATAGCCGGCATCGGCCAGCCAGGTCATCTGATCGGCGAACCGCTCGGGCGTCACCATCCAGCGGCGGTAGCCCGGACTGCAGGTGCGATCGATGCTGTGATAGAGAAGGATGGGAATGGCACTCATCCGCCCGCGCTCCCCTGATGATGCAGGTTGCGCTGGTAGCGCCGGAAGGAGGCGCGGCTCCTGAGATAGGCCGGCATGCCGGCCAGGATGCCGCGCCGCTCGCTCCAGCGCAGGGATGATGGATAGTCTGGGGGCAATCGCGCATTCTTGGCAGAGGCTCCGCCGAGCAGATGCGCCACCCCGGCCGGCAGGGCCTTCAGGTAGTGCCAGGCCGTCTCCGGTCGCTCGAGGAGGAACTTGGTAAGGTAGGCGCCGAGGCCCACACCATAGCCATAGGCCTGCTTTTCCATGCCATCCACGCCCCGGCGGTGGTGATGCCAGACTATGGCCTGGGGTTCGTAGACGATCTGGTAGCCGGCCTGAATGACCGAGACGAAGGCCGCGAGGTCGTCCCCGCCGCGGGCCAGGGTGCCGGCGCCCAGGGCGCCGTCAAAACCGCCCATGGCCTCGAGTGCCCTGCGGCTGAAGGCCATGTTGGCGCCCGAACCGAAGCTGCCGGCCGCAAAGGGAAAGAGCGGGCCGGGCGAGCGGTGCTCGTCCAGGTCGAAGACGCGGCGCTCCAGCCCCTTGCCGAAACCGCCATGCCGCTCGGTCCAGTATTGGGCGCGGGTCTCGAGTTCGGCGGGCAGGATCAGCCCGGTCACGCAACCTACGCGGTCGGACGCTGCGAAGTTGCGCAGCAGAGCGGCGAGCCATCGCGAGTCCACAAGTACATCGTCGTCCGTGAAGGCGACGACGTCCGCTCGGTTACCCTGCAGCCCCGCATTGTGGGCATGTCCCAGCCCGGCGCGATCCTCGCGGCGATATTGGATGCTGTTGTTCGAAGCATAGTGGTTGCCGATCAGGTTCCGGGTGTCGTCGTTCGATGGGCAATTGTCGACGACGACGATCTCGAAGTTCTGGTGGCTCTGCACCAACAGCGAATCGAGGCACTTGATCAAGGACTGGGGACGATCCCGGGTGGCGATGACGACGCGGGCAAACTGGCTTGAGGGTGCTTCCTGCGGTCGGGCCGTAGCCGGGGCCGCTCGCGTGCCGGCAAGCAGTTTCGAAAGATGGTCAGCGCTCAGGTTCTCCCCGTAGAGCGGCACTTCGAGGAGCCGCACCAGGTCTCCGCCGGAACGGATGGCGCACAGGGCGCCGCCATAGCGAAGACCGGTTTTGGCGTCACTCGCCTTGATGCCGATGCGGGGACCATCGAGATCGACTTCGACGATGCGGATCGGCGCGAAGGCGACTTCGGGCGCTGGTTCCCCGGTCGTCCGGGCGCGCATGCGCCCCTGCAGGTAGCCCCAGCCGACGCTTACCAGTCCGGCGCCGATGGCAAGGGTTCGGGCCGGACCGGACAGGTCGAGCCGAAGGCCATCGCGGATGCCGCGCCAAACGCCCGTGGGGAGGGTGCTCTTGAGGTACTGCCGTTCCGTGGCAAGGCTCGACTGGGCGCCGAGCGCGCTGGCCAGCGTGGCCTTGGAGCGGCCCTCCTCCTGGCAGCGGCGGAGGAAGTAGGACCAGGTCTGGCGTTGCCCGGACAGGATGTGGCGCACGGCGATATCGGGATCGTAAAGAATTTGCGAGGCCGGAAAGGTCAATCCGGCCCTGATGCACAGATCGGTCTCCTCGCATCCCGCACCATTGTCACCACTCCGTCCCTGGCCCTCGCGGAAGGCTCCTGCCAAGGAAAAGACGGCCCGCCGGAAGGACATGTTGCAGCCGATCAGGTTGCGGACGGGGGTGACCGTTTCGGGCAGGCCGAGATAGCTGCAGCCGACGACCCAGTCGAACTCGCGCGGAAACCAGGCGGGGCGGCCGTGCGTCCAGACAGGGTCTATGCGACCTCCCACGCCCATGACCGTCAGGTCGTCGTAGTGGGCGAGCAAACGCCTGATCCAATCGGGCGGCGCTATGGCGTCGTCGTCGAGAAAGGCAACGATGTCCCCAGTCGCGGCTTCCACCCCGGTATTGCGCGCACCCGACAGGCCCTTGCCATGGCGGTTGGCAAGCCCCCGAACGCGCGGAAATTCTGCTGCCACATAGGCCAGCAGATCGGCATTGTGGTCGATGACCGCGATGACCTCATGCGGGCCCTCCTGCTGGTCGAGAACCGAGGACAGCGCCTGGCGCAGCAAGGGCAGGCGCTCGGTTGAATGAGCGCAGATGATGATGGTGGCTCGGTTGCGCGCAGACATGCTGTATCCTCACAGGCAGCGCTTCGACCTCACTCGCCGGGAAGCGGCACGCCGCTGCGCGGACGGTAGCGCGGGGGAGCGGGTTCGGGCGGCGGGGCCATGCTCAGTTTCATGATGGTGGAGAGCACCCTCCAGCCGTCGGGTATGGTGCGCAGATTGCTCGTCCCATGCACCCGGCGCGCCTCCATGCTGGCGACTTCGGCAATCTTGAGACGGGCGCGCAGGGCCTGCACGTTGAGGCTGGTTTCGATTTCGAACCCGTCGACATCGTCGATCGAGAGGCGTTCCAGCGCATCCCGCCAGAAGGCATTGTAACCATAGCAGAGGTCGGTGAACTTGCCGCCGAAGCGCAGGGTCACGAGCTTGACCAGGCCCCAATTGCCGAGGAACCGGTACCACTCCATGTCATCGGTGCCCCCGCCCTGCAGGAAACGCGAGCCCTTGACGAAATCGGCCCCCGAAAGCAGGGCGCCCACAAAGGCCGGGATTTCACCCGGGTCGGTCGAGCCGTCGGCATCGAGCATAACGATGATCTCGCCCTTGGCAGCCTTGAAGCCGCATCTGAGGGCCGCGCCCTTGCCCCTGCGATCCTGCTGGACCACCCGAATATTGGGCATCAGCTCGCGGGCCACTGCCACGGTTGCATCCTTGGAATTGCCATCGACCAGGATGACCTCATCAACCCATCTGGGAATGCGCGGCAGGACATGGGGGAGGTTTTTCTCCTCGTTCATGGCCGGGATGACGACGCTGACACTTGGACGGCCCCCCTCGATCCGTCCGGGCCAATCCTCGCCCTGCCGACCCTTTCCCGCCGGGATAGACTGTCTATCGATCTTCTTTTCCTGCATCGGTGCCTCCTCATCGTGCCCAGCACTGCCTCCCCCAGAGTTGTGAGACAGGTCGAGTTACTCTCGCTCTTCGCCGGCCGTAAAATTTGTTCGTGATCAAGCGCAGTTAACAATGCGCCGCGCCGCAGGTTTGGAGTAGGGACAGTAGTCGGGGAAAATTTTAGACTAAGGTCTGGTGCAGGCTCGAATAAGCGAGGCTCTACAAGCCGTTTGAGTCCCTTGACCTGCGACCCTCGAGCCGACCTGGCGGGAAGATCGGATTTGCCGGGCATAAGTTCAAAAAAGACCAATTGTTAACTTATTGTCGTCTTCTTTGATCACGATGAATCGGGTCTGATTGTGCGCGCTGATCTCAGCAGCGGGGAAATGGTGCATTGGCCAAGACCGGCGACCAATTCGTAGACGAATGGCAGGAAGCAACGTCTCGCTGGGATGAGTTGCAGGCTCGCCAGGATGACCTGCGTTCGCAGCTTCTTGCGCCCGGCCTGAGCGACGCCGATCGCGAGCGTCTGCACGAACTGATTGCCGATCTGTCCGGCCAGTTGGCCCAGGCCAAGGACAGGATGGACGGCATTATCCGGAACGCTCGGCAAGGCCGTGTCGGCCGCACAGGCGACTTCGTGGTTGCCGAGATGGGGCCGGACCTGGTCTCGGACGAAATCAGCACGTCCGAGGACGCCACCACGATACCGCGGCGCGGCCAGAGCTGACGCGCGCAAGCCTCCGTCTTAGCCGAGACCGGCAAATTCGATGAAGCGTCTGGCGACGAACCAGGCCGCTACGGCCATGGCGATCATGCAGAGGATTGTCTGGCTCTGCACCAGCGGAGAGTGGACAGCGCCTCCGGCGGCCACCGTGACCTGCCGCAAGGCAAGGAGCATCAGCACGGCCAGCAGCGCCCCCTGTCCCGCGGCTTGGCGATTGCTCAGAAGTTCGGCGGCAATCGCCTCCCGCACCGTGACGGCAACTGTCAGGTGCCCCTCGCCTTCGCCGCTTTCGGCCACCGAAACGCGCGCGGATTGCAGGCCGGGCTCGGCGGCGAGCGCCGCGCGCAGGGCGTCCACCCGCTCCGGATCGTAGCGCTCCCCGATCGAAAATGGGATGAGTTCGAGCAGTCTGTCCATGGTGAAGGCACGCGCATCGACAAGGGTCACGGCGCCAAAGGTAGCAGCCTTGCCGGGGTCAAGCGTGAGCCGGACAAGCGCCAGCCCCGTCAGGCGGTCGGGCGTTACCTCGCGGCCTGTAACATGGGCAAACGGGAAGCCCGACGTTTCGAGGCGATGCACCAGGTCCTCGGCCAATTTCCCAATGACATCGCCGCGCGCGGGAGATCCGATCGCCGTCCTGGAAATGGCCTCAAGGTCACCGGCCCATTGCGGATCACTGATCTCGGGGAGCGAAACGGCGACGGCACCGATCGCATAGCGGGTGCCGGGATCGGGGCGGAACTGGTAGACGGCCGTCGCCGCATCGAAGACCCATTCCACGTTTGCATCGAGATAGCCAAATCCCGCCATGACGGAACGCAGCCTGGCCTGCTCCGCCGCAATGGCTCCGGCGGTCGCCGGCGTGTCCGGGTCGAGCAGGCCGGCCTCGGCGCGTTCATCGAGATTGAAGCTGACCAGGAGGGCCTCGGCCAGCGCAGGGTCCGTCAAATGGCCGGTTCGGAGCGCAAAGTCCTGAGCGGCGGCGGCACCGGCCAGGGCTATGAGCACGATGATGGCTGTGATTGACCGCAGCAGGTGCAGAAGTAGTTGTGATGCCCGGCCGCTGCCAATGCTGTTGGACAAGAAGCATTTCATGTGTAGCCTCTCGAAAAAGCGATAGTAGCTGACGGGTTCGGCACCGCTGGCACCTGGACGCTGCACATAAAGACGTGACCTTCATCTGGTCCGCCGCTTGGGAGGGTGGCATTTCATGACCTGGCGTGTCGAGTCGGGACATCCCGCCGAGGCGCAACCGGCTTCGACGCAGGGCGCTTGGCCTGCCACGAACCGGTCCCTCGCTGCCGTCACGTCACCCGTTCCGCAAAGTGAATGGGACCAGATCTATCGCAGCGATCCCGATGCCTTGCCGACGCAATCGTGGCGCTGGGCCCAGGCCCTTGTCTCGGCCGGCCAATTTGCCGACAGGAGCCGCCTCTACACATTCGATGATGGCCGACAGGCGCTGGTGCCATTGTTCCGTCGAGTCCATCGCGGTCCTGTCCCGGGGCGCCTGTGGTCGCAGCCGGCGGCTTGGGGCTTTGGCGGCGTGGTTGCCGAAACCCGTCAGGATGCCGCGTATCTTTCGGCGATCCTTTCCGACCTCGAGCGCGCGTCGCCGCTTGGCGTGGGCCTGCGCCCCAACCCCCTGCATGCCGCGGCCTGGGCGGAAGCTGCACGGGGCTGGACCCGCATTGAGCGCAGCGCCCATGTGCTCGACCTCGACGGGGGCATGGCCAGCGTTTGGGAAAGCCGGTTCAAGCCCCGCACCAGGACGGCCGTCCGCAAGGCCCAGTCGGCGGGCATGGATATCACTTGCGGGAGATCGGGCGCCCTGATCGAGGAATTCTATCGCCTGTTCGAACAGTCCGTTGTCCGCTGGGCAGGCAAGCAAGGCGAACCCGTGCCGCTCGCGCTGTGGCGGGCCCGGCGGCGCGATCCTGTCGAGAAATTCCACGCCATGGCCAATGCCATGGGGGAGGGATTCCGCCTGTGGCTGGCGCGCCATGATGGGGAGGCGGTCGCAGCCATCGTCGTCCTGCAGGACGCCAATGCCCATTACACGCGCGGCGCCATGAACGAGGAACTGGCCGGTCCGCTATCGGCCAATGTCCTCCTGCACTATCGAGCCATCGAGGAGGCCTGCGCGGCCGGCTGCCGCTCCTATCACATGGGCGAAACGGGACGGTCCGAGGCGCTGGCTCAGTTCAAGTCCCGCTTCGGCGCCGTCGCCGTACCCTATGCCGAGTATCTCAAGGAAAGACTGCCTGTTTCAGCACTGACGAGGGGTGCCAAGACCATGGTCAAGCGGCTCATCGGGTTTCGCGATGCGTGAATGTCCGGCTCTCGCCCTGGCCATGCTCCTTGCCGTCCTTCTCGCTCCGGTGACGCCGGGCGCGCGCGCCGCGCCGCCGGAAGGATCAGGCTGGCAGCAGGTCTTCGGCGAGGAATTTGCGGGCGCCGGCCTCGACACGCGCACCTGGACGCGGTGTTACTGGTGGGATGACGATGGCTGCACCAATCTCTCCAACAATGAGCTGCAGTGGTACCAACCGGACAATATCTCGATCGTCGACGGCCATTTGCGGCTGACGGCGCGGCCCGAGGCCATTTCCGGCCATGAGGGTCGGATTTTTCCCTATACATCCGGCATCGTGACCACCGGCCGCGACTATGAGGAGCGCCAGCGGCCGGACCGGTTTTCGTTCACCTATGGCTATGTCGAAGTGCGGGCCCGGCCACCGTCCGGCCAGGGCCTCTGGTCGGCCGTCTGGATGTTGCCATCCGATCACGAGAGCAAGCCAGAGATCGACATCATGGAAGTGTTGGGGCACAGGCCCGACACGCTCGAAATGCACTTTCACTGCGGCTATGGCGACTGTGCCGGGCGCAGCTATGGCAGCGAAGTGGCGACGCGCGACCTGACACAGGACTGGCGGGTCTACGGGCTGGAATGGGGTCCGGAGGCCATTGTCTGGTATCTCGATGGCGTCCCGCGCTGGCGCTTTACCGACACGGCTGCCATTCCGAACGAGCCGATGTATCTGCTGCTCAACCTTGCGGTCGGGGGAGACTGGCCCGGCGATCCGGATGCGAGTACCCGCTTTCCGGCTCATTTCGACGTCGACTATGTGCGCGTCTGGCAGCGCTCATCGCCATGACCCGAACCGGTGAAGGCAGCCACGACGATTCGCTGGACCGCCGACACCCGCTTGCCTTCGCCTCTTCTCTCCTCGGCGCCATGCTGGCCAATCCGCTGACGCGCAATGGCTATGCGCTGGTGGCCAGTTTCGCCATCACCTCCATTCTGGGCGTCGTCTTCTGGATCGTGGCCGCCCGCCTCTACCCGCAAGACCAGGTCGGTATCGGTGGCGTCGTCGTGACCACGATGATTACCATCAGCAGCGCATCCCAGCTCGGCTTCGGCAACTGGCTCAATCGTGAACTCCCGGTGGCCGGCGCAAGCCGGGCAAGGCTGATCCTTCTGGCTTACTCGGCTGGGGTGACGGCTTCTTTGCTGCTGGCGATGGTGTTTATCCTTGCGGCGCCGGCAATCGCCCCGACCCTGGCTCGGGCGCTCGACACTATCTGGCTGACCGTGTGGTTTGTCCTCGCCGTTGCGGCCTGGACGCTGTTCGCCCTGCAGGACAGCGTGCTGGCCGGGCTCAGGCTGTCCGTCTGGGTCCCGGTCGAGAACGCCGCCTATGCGCTGATCAAGCTCGCCCTGCTGCCGGCCCTGGCTCTGGTCACCGTCTCGGGACTGGCGCTGTTTGCGGCCTGGACGCTGCCCCTGCTGCTGCTGATCCTCGCCGTCAACCTGCCCGTCTTCTGGAAGGTGACGCGCCCTGAGCCCGGCGAGGCCCGCAGTCCGATCGATGTGCGGCGCATGGCGCGCCTCATCGGCTGGGACTATGCGGCCGGTCTGGCGCTGACCACCGCCCTCGGGGTAGCGCCCATTCTCGTGCTCAATCAGTCCGGTCCCGATGGCAGTGCCAGCTACCATCTTTCCTGGACGATCACCTATGCGCTCTATCTGGTCGGGCGATCCATGGGCATCTCGCTTCTGGCCGAAGGCGTTGCCTCGCCCGGCCGATTGCGCGCCCTGACCGCCGATGCCCTTCTTCATGCCCTGGGGCCAGTGGTGGGCGCAGCGGTGGTCATTGTTGTCGGCGCGCCGTTCATCATGAGCCTGTTCGGGCCCGGCTATGCCGCGCAGGGTGGCGACATCCTGCGCATCCTGGCCCTGGCCAGCATCCCCTGGGGATGCGTGACCATACAGCTCGCCCTGGCGCGGGTGAGGGGCGAAATGCGCATGATCTTTGCCGTTCAATCGACAACCCTGCTGCTGGTGGTCGGTCTTGGCCTCTTTCTGCTGCCGCTCTTCGGACCGACCGGAATGGCACTGGCCTGGCTGCTGGCTCACTTCCTGGTCCTGGCCGGGCTCGCTGCCCTGCACCTCCGCCGCGCAGGGCGGGAGGGCGCGATAGCCCTTGTTCTCGATATGGCCTCGGCCCTCGCCCGCATTGCCGGCAGGGTCTGGATGCGGCGCCGCAAGGCCGGAGCGGAGGAGCTCCCCCCGGCGCGGTTGACGCAGATCCTCGAGACCATCGGCCAGCCGGGCGCCACCACCTGGCGTCCGTTGAAAACCGTTGTCTCCTATAGCGACAGCACCATCGTCTTTCTGGGCGATCCGGCGTCCCCGACGCCGCGCGCCGTTCTCAAATATTCTGCGAGCCCGGAAGGCATGGCCGCCTTGCGCCGCTGCGTGGCGGGAACGGCGGCGGTGAGCGACGATATGGGTCATCTGGCGCTGGATTTCGAACTGCCGGTCGTCCTCGCCAGCCTCGACGGGCCAGAGCTTGTGGCGAGCGTCGAAACGGTGATGCCGGGGCAGGATGGGCGTCGCGCCCTATCCGGCCACGACAATGGCCCTGCCTTGAAAGGGGCAGTGGCAGCCATTCGCCGCATTCATGGCGCCCATCCAGCAGAGCGGATCCTTGACGAGGCCTGGGTCAATGCGTGGATCGACGGACCGATAGCGCGCGTCTCCAGCGCTCCCGCGGTCCTGCTGTCCCCGCAAGGCAAGGCGCTGGCCCTGAGAGGGTTTGGCGACTGGCAGCGTCGTTTCTGGCTTGGCCGCAAGGCGATGCTTGGCAGGTGCCACGGCGACTTCACGCCCGACAACCTGATGTTCGAATCCGGGCCCGGAGGCCCGAGGCTCACCGGCATCCTCGACTGGGAACAGACACGACCAGACGCGCCGGCGGAGCTCGATATCGGCCTTCTGATCCTTGCCATGCGGATGCGCGATCAGGCCGGCCAACTGGGCGATGTCGTGCGGCAGTTGTTGGACACTCCCCGACTCGACGTCAGGGAACGGTATTGGGTCGGGGCGGATGCGGAGGCCTCGCCGTGGCGCGATCCGGAATGGGTCCGGGCGATCACCGGCCTTGCCTGGCTCCGCCACGTGGCCGCGAACCTCGAAAAGTCGCACCACTATGGCCGCAACAGGCTGTGGCTGGCCCATAATCTTGACTGGGTGCTGCGCAAATTCGTCGGAGAGCGGTAGGCGGCGGTTGATGGTGACCGAGGACACAAAGCGCGATCTGGTCGCCGAGCCGACCGTTGGAGCGAGCCTCGCCGCCCAACTGGTGTGTCTTGTCGGTGCGCTGGTCGTTTGGTTTGCGTGCCTGCCCCTGATCGACGCCGAGGCGCTCAACGACTTCGGCCTGGTTGCCGCCCTGCCGGCCGGGATATGGGTTGCCTATGCGCTGCTGGTGGCGACATTTGCCATCAACATGCTCGATCCGCATCCCGACGGTTTGCGTGCCGGCCTCACGCTGGGGGGGCTCGTCGCCATGCTCCACCTCACGCCGGCCCTGGCCTACGGCACCTTGCGCTATTCCTGGGCCTGGAAGCATATCGGCGTCGTTGACTACATCCAACGCCACGGGGCTCTGGACCCGACGGCCGACTTCCTCGCTGCCTATCACAACTGGCCGGCGCTGTTCGTGTCGGTTGCCTGGCTGGCCGACCGGCTCGGATTGGGCGCGGTCGAGCTTGCCCAACTCGCCGCTTATGTCCCCTTCCTGCTCAACCTGGCCTACCTGGCCCTGCTGCCGAGCCTCTATTCCCGCCTAACGGAGGATGTCCGCATCATCTGGTCGGCCACAGCCCTGTTCACTGTCGGCAACTGGGTTGGCCAGGACTATTTCTCGCCCCAAGGCGTCGCCTTTCTGCTCTATCTGGTGGTTCTTGCGCTCTGCCTTGGGCCTCTGGCCAGACCGCTCCGGCGGCCAGGTGCCCACCTGCATGCTGGCGGGAGGCTCGAACGGCTGCATCAGTGGCTGAATTCTGCGCTGCCGCCACCCTCAGAGGTGTCCATGCCGGCTCGCATCGGGGCCACGATTGTTCTCCTGGTCACAATTGTGGTCATGGTGGCTACGCATCAATTGACCCCCCTGCTGCTGATTTCGGCGCTGGCGGGGCTGGTGGCGCTGAACCGGATCAGTGCCGCCTTTCTGGCCTTTGCCGTCACCGCTGAAATTGCCTGGCTCTTCTATTTTGCCGGTCCCTTTACGGCCGCGGTCCTGCCCGAACTGCTGGCCGAGTTCGGCAACACGGCCGGTTCGGCGCTCGGCAAAATGGCGGATTTGGGACAGGTCAGCCCGGGGCAGTACTGGGTTTCCGCTGCCGCACGGGGTCTCACAGGCCTCATCGTCGTCGGCGCCTTGCTTGGTGGACTCTATCGGCTCCTGACCCATCGCCGGGATGGTGTGGCCGCCTGGCTCGTGCTGGCGCCGCTGCCGCTCATCGTGGCCACGTCCTATGGCGGGGAGATCCTCTTCCGCGTCTATTTCTACGCCTTGCCCGGCCTCTGCTTTTTCGCGGTGGCGCCGTTCGAGACCCGGTCGAAGCCAGAGACTACGCGCCTGGGCAGCGCCTCGTTCGCTTTTCTGCTTCTGGCGCTGGTGCCGGCCTTCGTCCTCGCCAACAATGGCAAGGATCAGCAATACCGGTTCTCGCCCGACGAGATCGAGGCTGCAACCTGGCTCTATGCCAATGCACCGGCCGGTTCGCTTCTCATCGAGGGATCGCGGAGCTATCCCTCGCAATTCCTCAACTACGAGAACTTCGTCTATGTGCCGATCTCGGAGGAAGATCCGGCGGTCAGGCAGGACATCATCGATGATGCGGCCGCCGTTCTCGGGCGGTGGCTGGCGCAGTCGGGCCGTGGTGGGTTTGTCATCCTGACCCGCAGCCAGAAGGCCAGCGTGGAGGATATCGGCATCATGCCAACGGAAAGCTTTGCGAGGATCGAGGCAAGCCTGCTGGCCTCTCCCCGCTTTGTCCTCGTCAAGGCCAATCCTCACGCATTGGTCTTCACCCTCCACCCCCAGGCCGGCAGTTTCGATCCATAGACCGGGCGTCTGCCGGCATTGACAGAAGCGGATGCGGCGGCCATGCCGGTCTTTAGATGCTCCAATGCCAATGGAAGGGTTTGCATGGCCCGCCTGATCGCCTTCAACAAGCCCTATGGGGTATTGTCCCAGTTCACCGGCGGCGGGCCGGGGGAAACGCTGGCCGATTTCATAAAGGTGCCCGGCGTCTATCCGGCAGGACGGCTCGACAAGGACAGCGAGGGCCTGCTGCTGCTGACCGATGACGGACAGTTGCAGGCGCAGATTTCCTCGCCGCGCTACAACAAGGAGAAGACCTATCTGGTGCAGGTCGAGGGCGAGCCTTCCGAGGCCAGCCTCGAGCAGTTGCGCCGGGGCGTCAGCCTCAAGGATGGTCCGACGCGGCCGGCCAGGGCGCGCCGGATTGATCCGCCCGACCTCTGGCCACGCGACCCGCCGGTGCGGTTTCGCAAGAGCGTGCCCGACAACTGGATCGAACTCACCATCACCGAGGGCCGCAACCGGCAGGTGCGCCGGATGACGGCGGCGGTGGGCCTGCCCACGCTGCGCCTTGTGCGCTGGCGGATCGCCGACTGGACGCTGGAGGGGGTGCCGCCGGGAGAGTGGCGCGAGGTGCAGATAACAAAAGGCCCGGCACGTCGTTAACCGGTGCGCGCATAGCACCAATGAAGGGCTGGTGTTGCACCCTCCTTTGCCCTATTTCCCGCATAAAGAGCCGGACCATGTCGGAACCGGTCGGGTTGGAGGACGATCGATGTCAGCCCAGACCCCGCGCAAGCGCATCACCACCCGCGATATCACCGCCATGCGGCGCCGGGGCGAAGCCATCGCCATGCTCACCGCCTATGACGCCACCATGGCGGCGCTGGTCGACATGGCCGGCGTCGACATGATCCTGATCGGTGACAGCCTCGGCAATGTCGTGCTCGGCCACGAAACGACGCTGCCGGTGACGCTGGACGACATGATCCGTCATGCCGCAGCGGTCAAGCGCGGCTCGTCCCGCGCCTTGCTGGTCTGCGACATGCCCTTCGGTTCGGTGACCGATCCGGATGCGGCGCTTGAAAGCGCAGTGCGGGTGATGAAGGAAACCGGCGTCGAGGCGGTCAAGCTCGAAGGCGGGCTCGCCATGGTGCCCACGGTCAAGCGGCTGGTCGAGCATGGCATTGCCGTGGTCGCCCATATTGGCCTCACGCCGCAGGCGGTGCACCAGATGGGCGGCTATTACATGCATGGCAAGGACGAGGCCTCGGCCACCCGCCTGCGCGAAGAAGCCAAGGCCCTCGAAGCCGCCGGGGCCTTTGCCATCGTGCTCGAATGCGTGACGCCGGCATTGGCGGCCGAGATCACCCATATGCTGGCCATTCCCACCATCGGCATCGGTTCGGGGCAGGACTGCGCCGGCCAGGTGCTTGTGATCAATGATCTTATTGGGCTCAACACGTCGCCGCCACCCAGCTTTGCGCGGCCGCGCGCCGATGTGGCGTCGGTGATCAAGGCGGCTGTGGGTGACTATGTGGCCGAAACCAAGGCAGAACGCGGACCCATTCCGCTGCCGCGCCGGGCCGACTGAGAATGGCCAATATCCTCATTGCCATTTCCGGGTCGATCTCGGCCTACAAGGCTGCCGATCTCGTCAGCGAACTGGGCAAGGCCGGACACCAGGTACAGTGCCTTTTAACCAGCAGCGCCAAGGAGTTCGTGTCGCCACTGGTGCTCGAAACGTTGAGTGGCCGCAAGGCGCGGTCCGAGCAATTCGGACCCGATGTGTCGGGCACCGAACATATCGACTTTGCGCGCTGGGCGGATCTGATGGTGTTCGCGCCGGCGAGTGCTAACATGCTGGCGCGCCTCGCTTTAGGGCTGGCGGATGACCTGCCATCGACGGTGGCATTGGCGACGGAAGCGCCGATCCTCATCGCGCCGGCGATGAATACCGTGATGTGGGAAAAACCCGTTGTCCAGCAGCATCTTAAGACGCTGGTCGAGCGCGGCGCCACCGTTATCGAGCCGGCTTCGGGGCTCCTGGCCTGTGGCGAAGTGGGCGTGGGCAAGCTCGCGCCGGTGGCGACGATCGTTGCCGCGATCGAGGCGGCGCTGCGTCCCGTGGGGGTCCAGGACCTCAAAGATGAACGGATATTGATCACCGCCGGGCCGACGACAACGGCCATCGATGCAGTGCGCTATATCACCAATCATTCCACCGGCCGCATGGGCGCCGCCATGGCCGAGGAGGCGCTCAAGCGCGGGGCGGTGGTGGACTATGTGCTGGGCGTCGACAAGGGCGTGGTCCGCCCGGTGCCCCCGCGCGGGTCCGAGGGCCGGTTCCACCTTGTCGAAGTGCGGACCGCCGAGGAAATGGCTGCCGCCGCGCTTGAGCGCCTGCCCCAGGCGACCGGCGTCGTCGCCACGGCCGCGGTGATGGATTATTCCGTGGCATCGCCCTCGGCCAGCAAATTGAAGCGCGCATCCGATGCCATCGCGCTCGACCTCGTGCCCTCGACCGATGTGCTGGGCAGTTTGCGCAAGGCGGCGACGAAACAGTGGTTCCTCGGCTTTGCCGCCGAGACGGACAATGTCGAAGAACATGGCGCGGGCAAGCTCAAGGCCAAGGGGCTCGATTTCCTCTTCGCCAATGAGGTCAGCAAGCTGGGGGCCAAGGGCGCGACCGGCTTTGCCGTGGGCACCAATGCCGGGGTGCTGCTCTCGGCCAAGGGGGAGCGCCACGAGCTGGCGCTGGGTGCCAAGGCTGATATTGCCCGACAGATCTGGGACCTCATCGCATGACCATCATTCTCCGCGACAAGGCCAGCCTCAGGGCCTGGCGCGCAAAGGTGACCGAGGGCACGCGCGTTGGCTTCGTGCCCACCATGGGGGCCCTGCATGAAGGCCACATGAGCCTGATGGCGCAGGCGCGCAGCGTGGCCGACGTGGTCGCCGCGTCGATCTTCGTCAACCCGCTGCAATTCGGGCCGAACGAAGACCTCAGCCGCTATCCGCGCCCCATCGAGGCCGATATCGCAAAGCTCGAAGCGGCGGGCGTAGATGCGCTGTTCCTGCCAACGGTCGAGGACATGTATCCGACCGGCGCCTCGACGCTGGTCGAGGAGACCATGGTCTCGGGCCCGCTCTGCGGCGCCATGCGTCCCGGGCACTTCAAGGGCGTCACCACGGTGGTGCTGAAGCTCTTCAACCTGGTGCAGCCGCATGTGGCCGTGTTCGGGCAGAAGGATGCGCAGCAATGCGCCGTCATCGAGCGCATGGTGCGCGATCTCGACGTGCCGGTGGAAATCGTGCGCGGCCCGATCGTCCGCGAGGCGGACGGGTTGGCGCTGAGTTCGCGCAATGTCTACCTCTCGCCTGAGGATAGAGCGGCCGCGCCGCTGATCCACAAGAGCCTGCAGGCTGTGGCAGCGGCCTATGCCGCAGGCGAGCACGATGCGGAAAAGCTGCGCGCGGTGGGCCTCACGGTGCTGGCGCAATCGGACCGCATAAGGCCGCAATATTGGGACGTGCGCGACCCGGAGAGCCTGGGCGCGATCACCACGGTGGGTGCGCACGGGGCGCTCTGCGCCGTGGCCGCGCATCTGGGCACCACGCGGCTGATCGATAATCTCGTGATTGGGCCGGAGGGGTAGGGGCCCCCACCCTAGCTTCGCTAGCGCCTAGTCGGCGCAGGTGCGCCCCGCCATTCGCGCATAGCGCTCATGGCCTTCTCGTCTCAAGTCTCTCCACCGGAGAGACTTGCCCTTCGGGACGGGTCGAAGCCCACAAGGGGGAGGGAGACGATGAACATGACGCTCGTTTCCGGAAAGACCTATT
>CAMLKN010000004.1 GCA_946480655.1 uncultured Devosia sp.
GGCTCTCCAGCGCCGCCCGGCTGCAGGCGTGCGGCGGCGAGGGCGGTGTCGATGGCGGGCTGCGAGACGTCACAGCCAGGCAGTCGTGCCCTGATCTCCGCACCGATCGCCGGATGCAGCGTGAGGACGCCGCCGATGAAGGCGACGGGGCGCTCGCCGACACGCGCCTGCAAGGCCGTGGCCAATTCTGCCAGTTCGGACCCGGCCTGCCGGAGGATGTCGAGGGCGGCCGCGTCACCGGCTTCTGCCGCCCGCGCCACGCCGACCGCCAGCGCCCCGATCCGCCCCCGGTCGCCGCCATAAACATATTGGCGCACATCGTGCCATTCGGCGCCGCCTACCAAGGCAAAGAGCGCCTCGGCCAGCAACTCTACATCGGAGAACGAACCGGTGCGGTCCAGCGTGCGGTAGATGCAGTCGAGCGCATGCAGGGCGATCCAGCTGCCCGATCCCGCATCATCGATCAGAATGCCCCTGCCACCCACCCGGGTCACGATGCCATCCGCCGCCACATGGACGCCGATGGATCCCGTGCCGGCGGAGACCAGATGCCCCTCGCCTGGGTGGAAGTGCGCCGCATAGGCCAGGACGATATCGTCCGTGACCAGCACGCGGTCACCAGTCAGCCCCAAGGCTGCGCCGGCAAGGGCCTGGATGTCGGGCGCTGCCGCGGCGCCGAAGCCGGTCAAGCCGCCGACCAGACCTGTCGGCTCAAGCCCTGCGGCCGAGACCGCTTCGGCAAGCTGGGTCAGGGCCGTGCCCAGGCGCTGGCGCTCCGCCGGGTTGAACACATGCGCCGTGGCGCCGCCGACGCTCCCGCGTGCCACCACCTGTCCCTCGGTGTCGCAGGCGACCCAGCGGCTGGCTGTGCCGCCGACATCGAGGCCGAGATGGACCGGTTTCACCTGGGCACGCCCTGCTGAACAAAGCTTCGGGTGATTTCGCGGGGGTTGGTGATCATGGTTCCGACAACAACGGCATGGGCTCCCGAAGCGAAGGCTTCCGCAACCCGCTCGGGGGTGTTGTAACGCCCTTCGGCGATCACGGGAACATCGAGGCGAAGCGCCAAGCGTTCCAGCAGCGCCAGGTCGGGCGCATCCGGCTTGGGCTGGGTAGTCTCGGTGTAGCCGGACAGGGTCGTGGCGACATAGTCCGCCCCCCATTCGGCGGCCTTGAGACCCTCCTCGAAAGTCGCGATGTCGGCGAAGACTTCGGCGCCCAGTTCGTTGCGAATACGCCGGACCAGCACGCTGGGATGCTCGCCGTCGCGCGGGCGCTCGGTGCAATCGAGCGCCACGATGGCTGCGCCGGCGGCCACGATAGCCTCGGCGGCGGCGAAATCGGGGGTGATATAGACCGGAAAGGCATCGGAAAACACCTTGTGGATGCCGATCACCGGCAGCCCGGATGCCTTGACGGCGGCAATGTCGGCCGGTCCATTGGCGCGGATCGCCACGGCCCCGCCGTCGCGGGCTGCCAGGGCCATGGCGCCCATGAATTGCGGACCGTGCAGCGGGTTGTCCGCCCGCGCCTGGCAGGAAACGACGAGGCCCCTGGGCAGCATCATTTCACCGCGCCCGAGGTCATGCCGGCGATGAACTGCCGCGAGAGCACGATGTAGATGAGGATGATCGGCGCGGCCGACAGGGTCAGGCCGGAGAACAGCACACCCCAGTCGGTCGTATACTCGCCCATGAAAGTCGTGAGGCCCTGCGGCAGCGTCTTCAGATCATCGTTCTGGATGAAGACCAGCGGGAAGAAGAAGTCGTTCCAGATGGGCACGACATTCTGGATGCCGGCGATGACCATGGCGGGACGCACCAGCGGCAGCATGATCGACCACATGATCCGCGCTTCGGACGCGCCGTCCATGCGCGCGGCGTCCTCCAACTCATTGGGCAGGGTGCGGATGAAGCCGGTCATGATGAAGATCGTCGTGGGCAGGCCCATGGCCGTATAGACGAAGATCAGCGAGAGCTGGTTGTTGAGGATGGAAAGGTCCCGCATGAGCATGAAGAGCGGGATGATGGCGAGCTTGAGTGGCAGCGTCAGCCCGGCGACGAAGAACATCAGGATGAAATTGGCGCCGGTGAAGGCGTAACGCCCGATGGCATAGGCCGCCATCGTGCCCAGCGTCAGGATCAGCACCATGGAGGCGCCGGTGACAACGAAGGAATTGAGCAGGTAGCGCAGGAAATTGGTCTGCGTCCAGATTTTCGCGAAGTTCCCGATCTGGGTGAAATCGGGAATGCCGAAAGGCGACTGGAAGATTTGCGGCGTGGTCTTGAAGGCCGAAAAGACCATGATGACGATCGGCGCCAGCATGATGATGGTGTTGGCGATCAGGATGACCTGGAGCAGACCGTCGCGGCCCAAGGTGCCGATCAGCCCCCGGCGATCATAGTAGGTGTCGGTCTGGGTGACGGCGCTCATATCTGGATCTCCCGGGCGCGCAGCCGCACGGTAATGACCGAGGCGATGACGGCAATGAAGAGGAAAATCAGCACGGCCAGGGCGCTGCCGAGGCCGAAATCCTGCTGGCCGGCGGAGACGTTGCCGAAGGCGGTGCGGTAGAAATAGAGCCCAAGCACGTCGGTCGACCCGAAGGGGGAGCCATCAAGCCCGCCCATGATGTAGGGCAGCTCGAACCAGTTGAAGGCGCCGACAAACAGCAGGGTGAAGACGATGGTTGCGCTGGGGGCGACCAGTGGCCAGACCACCTTGGTGATCTTGACCCACTCGCTCTCGGTCTCCATGCGCACCGCATCCAGGATTTCGCCGGGAATGCGCTGCATGCCCGCAAGGAAGACCAGCGTGGGGAAGCCCACCATATGCCAGGCCTGGGCGACGATGATGCTCCAGAGCGCCGTGCCGCTCTGCCCCAGCCAGGGCTGGGCCAGCCACCCCAGGCCCATGGACTTGAGGGTGATGTTCACCACGCCGAACAGCGGATGGTAGAAGAGCTTGAACAGGTAAGCGACGATGATCGTGGACAGGACCACCGGCAGGAAGACCGCGATGCGGTGGAACCGGGCACCCGGCAATTCGCGCCAGAGTGCATAGGCCAGGATGAAGCCGAGGCCGTTCTGGAGCACCATAAGCGCGAAAAAGACGATGATATTGTTCCTGAAGGCGTTGAGCGTCCAGCTGCGATAGGGCTCGACGAAGAGCACGGTGTGGAAGTTCTCGAGGCCCACGAAGTCGAGCCGCTTGAGGCCCTGCCAGTCGAAGAAGGCATAGGCGAAGGCCGAGATGATCGGATAGACGATGAACAGCGCCACGAAGGCCAGTGGCGGTACGATGAGGACGGTGATCCAGAGGCCGCGTCCTGTCATGCGAAGTCTGGGCATTTGGAGCTCGCTTGGGCTTGGTTACCCTGGCTTCACCCCCCACGCTCAGTCTCCCCCTATCAACGGGAGGAGGCGCTGGACTGAAACCTCGGTGTTCATCGTCTCCCTCCCCTAGGGGGAGGGATCAAGGGTGGGGTGGCATCGCCGAGTGAACCGCGAGTGCCACCCCGGGGGCGGAGGGAGTGGCCGCCTTAGTTCTGGAAGGGCTCGTACCAGGCCGCCAGGCCGGTGGTCAGTGCCTCACCAATAGCTTCCGGAGTCGTCTCGCCGGCGAACAGCTTCTGCATCTCACCCTGGATCAGCACCGAGCCGGACGGTTCGCCATAACGGAAGTGGGCGAGCATCAGGTAGGGGATCGAGGACTGGTTGAGCTCGTTGACCTCGGCCAAGAGCGGGTTGTCGAAGGTGACACCCGGAATGGTCGAGATGTTGTTGAGCGTATTGGCGAAAGCCTGGCCGAATTCCTGGCTGGCCAGGTAGTTGACGAAGGTGATGGCCGCGTCCTTGTTCGGCGTGGCGGCATTGACCGCATAGCCGCCGTCGAAATAGAGGCCGACCAGCTTGTCGTCTTCCGCCGTTTCGCCGGGAGCGGCGAATACGCCCATCTCGATGTCCGGGTTCTGGGTCTTGAAATTGGCCAGTTCATAGGAGCCGCCAATGAACATGCCGGCCATGCCCGAAGCGAAGAGCTGCTGGGCGGACGGATAGTCAAGGCCGATGAAGCCATCGGGGAAGTAGCTGGCAGCCACTTCGGCCACGGCGCCAAGGGCCGAGGTGAAGCGCTCGTCGGTGAAGTCGGCGTCGCCGGCCATCAGGTCATTGTAGAAGTCCTTGCCCATGAGCGAGGAGCCCAGGCCAAACGTAACGGTCTCGTTCTGCCAGGCGGTTGCCGTGCCGTTGGCGAAGGGGATCATTCCGGCATCCTTCAGCTTCTGGCTGGCGGCCACCAGTTCATCCCAGGTCTGCGGCTCGGCAATGCCGTTGGCGTCGAAAATGGCCTTGTTGTAGATGACGAACTGGGTCTGGCTGGCGAAGGGCACGGCGTAGATCTGACCGTCCGAGCGCATGGTTTCGGCGGCAATGGCGGCCGGGTTGAAGTCGGCCAGCGCCGGGACCGTCTCAGTCGACAACGGCTCGAGATAGCCAGCCGAAGCAACATTCTCGAGCCCGCCATAGGCTCGCACCATCATCACATCGGGACCAGTGCCACCGGCCAGGGCGGTCGAAAGAATGGTGTTGTAATTGGCGGCTTCGAAAGTCTCGAACTTGACGGTGATGCCAGGATTGGCCGCCTCAAAAGTGTCGATGAACTGCTCATAGGCAGCCCTGTCTTCCTGGCGCCAGCTCCAGAACGTCAGGTCCTGGGCCAATGCCGGGGCGGCGACGAGCACGGCCCCGAGGGCTGCACCGATACGGATCAGATTGGTCTTCATGGAGTTCCCTCTCCTTGCGAGTTCTCTTTGGTGGTCTTGTCCCGGCGCCCCTCAGGGCGTCAGCCGCCGGCCATCCTCGGCGGAAAAGTAATGCGCGGCACCCGGCGCAACCGTCACGGTCACGGCCTCGTCGGGCGCAAACAGGTCATTGGGGGTCGTACGGGCCGAAAGCAGCGTGCCGTCGGCGAGGCGTGCATAAACATAGGCATTGTCGCCCAGATATTCGGTGTAGACGACCTGAGCCGAGAGCCCGTCGGCCTCGCCCCGCGCCAGATGCACGGCGTCGGGCCGGAGGCCGAGCCTGAGCGCCCCGGCATCGGGCAAGGGACCGGTCAGGACGGACCCGCCATTGGCGACCCCGAGACGATCGCCATCGCGGGTCACGTCGACCAGGGTCATGCGCGGAGAACCGATGAAGGTGGCGACGAAAGTGTTGGCCGGCGTCTCGTAGAGTTCGCGGGGCGAGCCCACCTGTTCGATGCGGCCATTGTTCATCACCACGATCTTGTCGGCCAGGGTCATGGCCTCCACCTGATCGTGGGTCACGTAGATCATGGTGCCGCCGATCTCGCGATGCAGCCGCGCAATTTCCAGGCGCACTTCCGAGCGCAGGGCTGCATCAAGGTTGGACAGCGGTTCGTCGAGCAGGAAGACGTCGGGCTTGCGGACCAACGCCCGACCGATGGCGACGCGCTGGCGCTGGCCGCCCGAGAGCTCACGCGGCCGGCGCTTGAGCAATTGATCGAGCCGCAGCATGCGCGCCGCGTCGGCGATGCGCTGCTCGACCTCGGCCTTGTCGAGGCCCATCAGCCGAGCACCGAAGGCCATGTTTTCGTAGACGTCCATATGCGGGTAGAGCGCGTATGACTGGAACACCATGGCGATGCCGCGGCGCGACGGCGCCACATCGTTCATGCGCACGCCATTGAGAATGAATTCGCCGTCGGTGATGGGGTCGAGGCCGGCGATCAGCCGCAGGAGGGTGGACTTGCCGCAACCCGAGGGACCGACGAAGACGACGAATTCGCGATCTCCGATCTCCAGGTCGATGCCATGCAGCACCGCCGTGTCGCGAAACCGCTTCTTGATGCCGCGAAGCGATAGCTGCGCCAATTGCTCTCTCCATCCCGATCCGCCCCACGCAGATCCCGTCGACATGCCCTACCGGCCATGACGATGGAATACTAAATTCCGCGCTTTAACAATGTCAAGAATATTTAATTACACGCGGAATGGCCGCAAATCGCCGAGGGTCCTGCGCTGACGCCCTTCAGGGTGTGTTCATTACCGCAGTCCTGGAGGGGCCCTGGCTATCGGGCCTTGAGCACCGTGACCGCGCTTTCCGAATTGTGGATGAAGTCGTGCGCATCGGCCTGCTGGCGAACCATCAGGATGAACATCATGTCCATCAGCATCAGCTGCGCGTCGCGCGAGGTGATGGCCGAAGATCGCACCCGCTCTTCGTCGGCAACCGTGAAGAGGTGAATGTCGGCGAGCTCGATCAGCGGGTTGGGCTGCAGGCCGGTCATGGAGATGACCGTAGCGCCCCGCTGCTTGGCGACCTCGGCAATGCGCAGGGTTTCCACGCTTCTGCCCGAATGGGACAGTGCCAGCAGCACGTCCTTCTCGTTGAGCGCCGAGGCATTGGAGATCTGGATGTGACTGTCGCTGTCGATCAGCGCCACGCGGCCAAGCTTCAACAACTTATAGGAAAAATCCTTGGCCACGAGGGAGGATGCACCCACCCCCGCCAACTGGATCTTTCGGGCATTGACCAGCGAGGTCAGCGCCAGATCGATGGTCTGCTCGTTGTTGGCAGCCAGAGTCTCCCGCATGGAGAGGAGCTTTGAGCCGATCAGCTTTTGCAGGATGGTGACATAGCTGTCGCTGGCATCAATCGTGCCGTGAATGACCCCGCCGGGGGTGTGCCATTCGAGCGCCTTGGCCTTGTTGACCGCAAGCTTGAGCTGCTGGTAGCCGGCATAGCCCAGCTTTTGGCTGAACTTGACCACGCTCGACTGGCTCCGGCCGGTCGCTTCGGCGAGAGCGGCCGAGGAAAGGGTCAGCATCTGCTCGGGGTGGTCGATGATGAACTGGGCGATCTGGCGATCGGCCTGGGTCATGGATTCGAGCTTGGCGCTGAGGACTTTCAGGACAGACATTTCGGCTTCCGTGACACCGGCGCCGACCCCAGTCCCGCCTGTGCGAGGACTAAAGCCGACAGCATCAAAATTGCAACTGGCTTCTGCCGATCCACCATCAGGCGGGAGTTTTCCCCACCATCATGACCGGATCTGAGTATGGAATACAATATTCCATTTCACGTTGACACAAGGAATATTCACTTCTAGCATCGCGGCGGAACTTGAGCACAGGCACTATGGCAAAAACCACCCTCATGGCCGAGCTGGAACGGCTCGTTTCCGAAGCCCGCAATCCAGAGACCATGCAGATCGACCTGATGACGTCGAGCGAAATCGTCGCGGCGATGAACAAGCAGGATGCAGGGGTCGCGGAGGCCGTGAAGAAGATCCTGCCTCAAGTCGCTGCCACTGTTGATCGCATTGTCGAGGCCTTCAAGTCGGGCGGACGGCTCATCTATATGGGCGCCGGCACCAGCGGACGGCTGGGCGTGCTGGACGCATCCGAATGCCCCCCGACCTTCGGCGTCCCCGAGGGCATGGTGATCGGGCTCATCGCCGGCGGCGACCGGGCGCTGCGGCACCCGATCGAGGGCGCCGAGGATTCCCAGGCTGAAGGACGGCGCGACCTGGAAAGGGTCAACCTGACGGCCAGGGATGTCGTTGTCGGCATCGCCGTCAGCGGCCGCACGCCCTATGTCATCGGCGGGCTCGACTACGCCAAGAGCGTCGGCGCATTCACGGCGGGGCTGTCCTGCAATCCGGATTCCGCCATCGCCCGAATGGCTGACATCGCCATTTCCCCTCTCGTGGGCCCGGAAGCGTTGACCGGCTCGACCCGGCTCAAGTCGGGCACCGCGCAGAAGCTGGTGCTCAACATGCTGACGACCGCCAGCATGATCCGCATCGGCAAGTCCTATGAGAACCTCATGGTCGACCTCTCGGTCAGCAACGAGAAGCTCGCGGCGCGCGCCACAAGGATCCTGATGGACGCGACCGGCTGTGCGGCGGACGACGCAGAAAAGTTCCTGGTGGCCAGCAACAACAACGTGAAGCTGGCCATTCTCATGGCCCTGACCGGCATGAGCGCCGCCGAGGGCGAGATCTCGCTTCGCAATGCCGACGGCTTCCTGCGTCGCGCCGCTGCGCAGCACCAGCCGCGCGCGGCCATCTGAGGCCGGCTGATGGACCTGCTCGTCAACCTCTACAGCCGCAACATGGACGCCCTGCGCGTGCGGGCGGCAGCAGTCGACGCCACTATCCGCGTCGCCCTGCCGCCCGAGCAGCACATCATCAAGGACTGGGTGCGCACCCATTTTTCCGAATACTGGGTGAGCGAAGTCACTGCCGCCATGGCGCACCAGCCGCCGGGGTGCCTCATTGCCACCATCGACGGGCAACTGGTTGGCTTTGCCTGTTACGATGCCACGGCGCGCGGTTTCTTCGGGCCCACCGGCGTGTCTGAAGACCAGCGCGGCAAGGGCCTGGGCCTCGCGCTCTTCTATCACACACTCGCTGCCATGAAGGCACAGGGCTACGCCTATGCCGTCATCGGCTCGGCCGGACCGGTCGATTTCTACGTCAAGGCCGCAGGCGCCATGCCCATCCCCTCCGACAAGGAGGACATCTATCAGGGGCTATTGCGCCTCAAGCCCAACCCCCAGGAAAACCCATAATGTCGTCGGCGCCGCTCGCCCTTTTCGTTGGCATGCCCGGCCATGCGCTTTCGCCTTCCGAGATCGCCTTCTTCCGCGAGGTCAATCCGTTCGGGCTGTTCCTGTTCAAGCGCAACCTCGATAACCCTGACCAGATCAAGCGGCTCGTTGCCCAGTTCAAGGAAGCCGTCGGTCGCGACGATGCCCCGGTCTATATCGACCAGGAGGGCGGCCGCGTGCAGCGGCTCGACAATGGCCACTGGCCGCTCTTCCGTTCACTCGGTGACTTCGGCGCCCTCGCCCGCAAGGACCTCGAAACCGGCAAGCGGGCGCTGCGCCTGTCCACACTTGCCATGGGTTCGATGCTCTCCGAGCTCGGGATTGGCAGCGGCACGACACCGGTGGTCGACCTGGCCCGCCCCGGTACACACAATGTCATCGGCAACCGCTCCTTCGGCGACGATCCGGAGCTGGTGACGACGCTCGGACGCGTCGTGGTCGATGCCATGCTGGAAGTGGGCTCGATGCCGATTTTCAAGCACATTCCCGGCTACGGCCGCGTCAATGTCGACCCGCATTTTGACTGCCCGGTGGTCGATGCCAGCGTGGCAGACATGGCGGCAACCGACTTCAAGCCCTTCGTCGCGCTCAAGGATGCCCCCTGGGCCATGGTGGCCCATCTCATTTTCTCGCAGATCGATGCAGAGCATCCCGCCTCGGTGTCCCCGGCGGTCTGCGACATGATCCGCCGCGACCTCGGTTTCGACGGCGTGCTGATCAGCGACTGCCTCACCATGGAGGCGCTCAAGGGCACCTGGCCGGAACGCGTCCGCGCGTGCCTCGACGCCGGATACGACATCGCGCTGCATAGCCAGGGCGATCTGGCCGCCAGCGAAGCAGCGGCCAGGGCAGCCCGGCCGCTTACAGGCGACAGCCTCGCCCGCATTGCCCGTGCCGAAGAACGGCTCGGCTCAGCCCGTTTCGACGTGCAGGACCTGCATGCCGAGGCCGAGGAGATTTTCAGGGAGAACGGCTTTGCCTGAGGGCGGAGCCGCATAAGCAAGGAGAGATACTCAAAATGATCAGAACGTCATGGATTGCAGCCGCATCCGTGCTGGCCCTCATGGTGGCGTCGCCCATCCAGGCCCAGGACGCCAGCGGCAATGTGCTGACCCTGGTGTCGGAGCAGACAACCACTTTCGTCCGGAATTTCAACCCTTTCGGCCAGACCTCGGCGCGCTATACCACGCTCGATTTCATGTACGAGCCGCTCGTGGTGTTCAACCGCCTCAAGGGCAACGAACCCAATTTCCGCCTGGCCGAAAGCTACGAGCTTGCCGATGACCTCAAATCGATCACCTTCGTGCTCCGCGAAGGCCTCAAGTGGTCGGATGGTGAAGACCTCAATGCCGACGACGTCATCTTTACCTACGACTACCTGACCAAGTTCCCGGCCCTCGACTTCATTTCGGTGTCGGCGCTGCTGGAATCGGTCGAGAAGGTCGATGAGCGCACGGTCACGTTCCACCTGAAGGAACCCAATTCCCTGATCGCCAACACGATCGTGGGCATGCCCATCGTGCCCGAGCATGTCTGGGCCGATGTTGCCGACCCGGTGACCTTCGCCAACGAGAACCCGGTGGGTTCGGGTCCGATGACCGAAATCACCCGTTTCACACCCCAGGTCTATGAGCAGTGCCGCAATCCGCACTACTGGGATGCCGACAACCTCAAGGTCGACTGCCTGCGCATGCCGCAGCTGGCCGACAACCCGCAGGTGCTCTCGGCCCTGGCCGAAGGCACGCTGGACTGGGCCACGAGCTTCATCCCCGACATCGACAACACTTTCGTCGCCAAGGATCCGGAGCACCACAAATACTGGTTCACGCCCTCCAGCCTCGTCTCGCTGCAGGTCAGCATGACGACGCCGGACGAGAATAACCGCAAGGCGTTCAACGACGTCAACTTCCGCCGCGCCCTGTCCATGCTGATCGACCGCCAGACCATCGTCGACATTGCCGGCTATGGCTATCCTCTGGTCAATGACGATCCGGCTTCATTGGGCGAGCTCTATGCCTCGTTCGCCAATCCGGAAGTGGAGGCCCAGTTCGGCCAGTATGCCAAGTTCGACCTCGAGGCCGGCATCGCTGCGCTCGACGAGGCCGGTTATATCGACGCCGATGGCGACGGCTTCCGCGACAATCCCGACGGGACGCCGATCACGATCGACTTCATGGTGCCCAATGGCTGGACCGACTGGATCGATGCGGTGCAGATCGCCATGGAAAGCCTGACCGAGGCTGGCCTCAACGTTTCGATGAGCACACCGGAAGCTGCAGTCTGGACCTCGGGACTGATCGCCGGCGAGTTCTCGATGACCCTCAATGCCCTGGCATCGGCGGCCGATCCGTACTTCCCCTATATCCGCTCGTTCAATCCGAACGATTTCGGCAAGTCGCGCTTCACCGCACCACACTGGGAAAATGCCGAGCTGAGCGAACTGCTGGCGCAGTACACCCAGACCAAGGATCCGGAGGAGGCCAAGGCGATCATGGACCAGGCCCAGATGATCGTGGCTGAAAACCTGCCGATCATCCCGATCTACAACAGCCCGTCGTTCTACCAGTACAATACCAGCCGCTTCACCGGCTGGGCCGATGCCGAGAACCCCAAGTACTCGCCCGTCGTGTCCAACGCCAACCCGGCGCGCCTGCTGCAATTGCTGGATCTCGATCCGGTCGCTGCCGAATGAACTCCCAACCTGGGGGAGCGCGACTGCGCTCCTCCATTCTGGCTGCTCGACCACAGAGCATCCACCACCGCAGACTGTCATCCCGGCGAAGGCCGGGATCCATCCTGAGATCGCAAGATGGGCCCCGGCCTTCGCCGGGGTGACAATTGGGGACTGAACGCCTTAGCTGTTCTCACTTGCCCCGGGAGAATTCCACCATGGCCTTTTTGCTGCGGCGACTGGCGTTCTACCTGGCGGCCTTTCTTGTTGCCGCCACCATCAATTTCTTCCTGCCCAGGCTGATGCCGGGCGATCCGATCCAGATCATGTTCGCCAGCGCCGGTTCCGAACTCAGCCTCGAGAACCTCAATGCGCTCAAGCTGACCTTTGGCTTCATCGATGCGCCGCTGCACGAACAGTACATCGCCTATCTCAAGAGCGTCTTCACCGGCGATCTGGGCCGTTCCATCAAGTATTTCCCGCTTCCAGTCACCGAACTCCTCGGACGCGCGCTGATCTGGACCGTCGGCCTCATGGGCATAGCAACCGTCTTGAGCTTCACGCTCGGCAGCCTTCTCGGCATCTTTGCCGCCTGGCGCCGCGGGCGGCTTGTCGACTCAGTCATCTCGCTCGGTGCGATCTTTTCGAGCTCCGTGCCGGCCGTCGTCGTCTCGCTGATCATGCTGTTCATCTTCGGCTATACGCTGCGCTGGTTCCCCAATGGCTATGCCGCCAATCCGCTGATCGATCCGGCCTGGAACTGGGAATACATCTCCAGCGTGCTTTACCACGGCACCCTGCCCATGCTGACGCTGGTCTTCGTGTTGACTGGCGGCTTTGCCGTGACCATGCGCAACAACATGATCAACCTCCTGGGCGAAGACTATATCGTCATGGCCCGCGCCAAGGGCCTCTCCGACAACAATGTCATGCTCTGGTATGCGGCGCGTAACGCTCTCTTGCCGACTGTTTCGAGCCTTGCCATCGCCATCGGCACGATTCTCGGCGGCTCGCTCGTCACCGAGGTGGTGTTCAACTATCCGGGCCTCGGCAACACGCTCTACCAGGCGATCATCGCCCGCGACTATCCAGTGATCCAGGGCCAGTTGCTGATCATGACCGCCGCCATGCTCGTTTCCAATTTCGTGGTCGACCTCAGCTATGTGCTGCTCGATCCGCGGCTCAAGAAGGCCTGATGCGATGAAGCTCGTGAGGCAATTGCTGCACAACCGGAAGGCCATGACCGGCCTTGTCATCCTCACCATCATCGTGCTGGTGGCGATCTTCGCGCCGCTCCTGACCGAATACAGCCCGGTCAAGCGGGTCGGGCGGCCACACCAGCCACCGAGCTGGGACCACTGGCTGGGCACGACGCGCCTGGGCCATGACGTGTTCTCGCGCCTCGTTCATGGCGCCCGCGTCTCGCTGGCTGTCGGCTTCGGAGCGGGGCTTCTCATCACCATTATCGGCACGGTGCTGGGCGTGATTGCCGGCTACAAGGGCGGGGTGATCGACGAGGTCATCAACTTCTTCACCAATATGGTGCTGGTCGTCCCCAACCTGCCGCTGCTGCTGGTGCTCGCAGCCTTTATCGGCCAAGCCAGCCCGCTGGTCATCGCCGTCATCCTTGGCCTGACCTCCTGGGCCTGGGGCGTGCGCGTTACCCGGTCGGAAACGCTGTCCATCCGCCAACGCGACTATGTGAAGAGCGCTGAAATGCTGGGGGAGCCCGGTTGGCGGATCATGCTGTTCGAGATCTTTCCAAACCTCATTTCCATCGTCGGCATCAATTTCATCGGCTCGGTGATCTTCGCCGTCATCACCGAGGCCACGCTGGAATTCCTTGGCCTGGGCGACCCCAACACGGTCTCGTGGGGGATCATGCTCTACAATGCGCAGAACGCGGCGGCCCTCTCGGTCGGCGCCTGGTGGGACATTCTGGCCCCCTGCTTTGCCCTGGCCTTCCTGGGCCTCGGGCTGGCGCTGCTCAACTTCGCCATAGACGAAATCGCCAATCCGCGTTTGAGGACCGGGGACATGCTCAATCGCTGGACCCGCATGGTGCGCCTCGGGGAGGGCAAGCTGTGAGCTTGCCCGTTCTGTCCATCCGCAACCTCAATATCGACTATGTGGGCGCCGAGGGCGATTTCCACGCCGTCAAGGATGTCAGCTTCGACATCGCGCCGGGCGAATTCTTCGGCCTGGCCGGAGAATCCGGTTGCGGCAAGTCGACCATTGCCTTTGCGGTGAGCCGGCTGCATCGACCACCGGCACTGATCCGCACGGGCAGCGAAATCCTGGTGGGCGGACGCAACGTGCTCGACCTCTCGGACGAAGAACTGCGCAAGTTCCGCTGGCGCGAGGTCGCCATGGTGTTCCAGAGCGCCATGAATTCGCTCAACCCGGTGCTGACCATCGAGACGCAGTTCTACGACGTGCTGCGGGCCCATGGCCCGATCAGCCGCGCCGATGCCCGCGCCCGCGCCACCGAACTTCTGAAGCTCGTGGATATCGCGCCCGAACGCCTCGATTCCTATCCGCATCAATGCTCGGGCGGCATGCGGCAGCGCATCGTCATCGCCATCTGCCTGGCGCTCAATCCCAGGCTGCTGATCATGGACGAGCCGACCACCGCGCTCGACGTCGTGGTGCAGCGCGAAATCCTGCAGCGGATCGATGTGTTGCGCAAGAAGCTCGGCTTTGCCGTGCTGTTCATCACCCATGACCTGGGACTGATGGTGCAGGTCAGCGACCGTATCGGCATCATGCTCGCAGGCGAACTGGTCGAGGTCAATGACGCCCAGACCATCTATCGCCAGCCCCAGCACGCCTATACCAAGCGCCTCTGGGCCTCGATGCCGAAGCTGCGTGGCGAACAAACCCGCCTGGAGACGATGCCATGAATGAGGTGATGCGCGAACCCATTCTGGCGCTTGAGAATGTCTCGAAGGTCTTTGGCCGCGCCGACAAGCCGGTGTACGCCGCTCGCAATGTCAGCTTTGCTTTGCACCCCGGGCGGACGCTGGCCCTGGTGGGCGAATCCGGCTCGGGCAAGACCACGGCAGCGCGGCTCATCATGCGCGAATACAGCCCGGACGAGGGGCGCCTGCTGTTTCGCGGCGCGCCATTGGGCAAGGGCGATGCCAAGGCGCTCAAGGCCTATCGTTCTTCCGTGCAGATGGTCTTCCAGGACCCGTTCGCCTCGCTCAATCCGACCCACACGATCCGCTATCACCTCGAGCGGCCGCTGAAGCTGCATCAAAAGGGGCTCACGTCCGCTGAGCGGCGGGCCGCCATCGTCGAACTGCTCGAGCGCGTCAAGCTCGACCCGAAACTGATCATGGGCAAGTTCCCGCATGAACTGTCGGGCGGCCAGCGGCAACGCATCTCCATCGCCCGCGCCCTGGCGGTGAACCCGCAGGTCATCGTCGCCGACGAGCCGACCTCGATGCTCGACGTCTCGGTGCGCCAGGGGATTCTCAACCTGCTCAACGACATGAAGGCAGAGCTGAAGCTGGCGCTCCTCTACATTACTCATGACATTGCCACGGCGCGTTACGTGGCCGACGACATCATGGTCATGTATGCCGGGCAGATCGTCGAGTGGGGAGCAGTCGACAGGGTGCTGGACGATCCGCAACACCCCTATACGCGGCTATTGCTCTCTGCCGTGCCCGACCCGGACCGACGCTTCGACGATGTCCGCTTTGCCGACGAGTTGGGGCGTATCGAGGACATTCGCCGGCAGGCCGCCCTGCCGCAGCCCGAGATCACGCAGGCAGGCGACAACCATTTCTATCGTCCCATTCGCGCCTGAGCCATGACCACTACCCTGACCGCCGCCATCGAGCGCTTCCCGATTGCCGGACATTTCACCATTGCCCGCGGCAGCAAGACTGAGGCCGTGGTGGTCAGCGTAGCGCTGGAGCGCGACGGCCAAGTCGGCAGGGGCGAGTGCACGCCCTATGCCCGCTATGGCGAGACACCGGAAACGACCGTTGCAGCGCTTGAGGCCGTGGCCCCGGCCATTGCCGCCGGCATGACCCGGCATGAGCTGCAATCGGCCATGCCCCCTGGCGCTGCCCGCAATGCAGTCGATTGCGCGTTCTGGGATCTGGAGGCCAGGATTGCTGGCACCTCGGTAGCGGACCTGGCGGGCATTGCCCTTCCGCGGCACATCGAGACGGCCTTCACCGTCAGTCTCGGCTCCCCCGACGCCATGGCGGAGACAGCGGCCCGGGCGGCACACCTGCCGCTTCTCAAGATCAAACTGGGTGCTCCGGGCGATGCCGAGCGGCTCGGCGCCGTTCGGGCCGCCGCGCCAAATGCGCGCCTCATCGTGGATGCCAACGAAGGCTGGCATGTCGACGATCTCGGCGTTCTGCTTGAGGTCTGCCGCCATTGCCGGGTCGAACTGGTGGAACAACCGCTACCCGCCGGTGCTGATGCAAAGCTGGCCGACATCGATCATCTCGTGCCGATCTGCGCCGATGAAAGCGTGCATGCCCTTGCCGGCCTGGAAAATCTCGTCGGCCGGTATGACGCCGTCAACATCAAGCTCGACAAGACCGGCGGCCTCACCGAAGCGCTGGCGGTGGCCAGACGTGCCCAAGACCTGGGCCTTTCCATCATGGCCGGCTGCATGGTCAGCACCTCGCTCTCCATGCTGCCCGCGCGCTTGCTTGCAGCGAAGGCCAACTGGGTCGACCTCGACGGACCGCTTCTGTTGGCTGAGGACCGGCAGGACGGCCTTGTCTACCGAGGCGGGCTGATCGAGGTGACCCCCTCGCCGCTTTGGGGCGGGTGACTACTTGGGATGCGTCACATCCCGCGTGCGCTTGAGCGCGTCGACGGTCTGCTCGTAGCGCTGGCTGGCGACGCCCAGGAACAGGCAGTCGACAATGGCCAGTTGCGCGATGCGGCTCACCATCGCCCCTGCGCGCAAGCGGCTTTCGCGCGCTCGGCTGATCAAGCACTCGTCGGCGGCCTTGGCGAGGGCGGAATCCGGCGACCCCGTCAGCGCAACCGTCAATGCCCCCGCGCCGCGCGCGATATCGAGGAAGCGGACAGTGTCGGCCGTGGCGCCGGAATGAGAAAAGCCCAAAGCCACTGTTCCCGGCGGCGACAGCAGCGCCGCAGTCCAGGCCTCGTGCGGGTCAGCCAAGAGGAAGGCATTGCGGCCGATGCGGAAGAGCTTGTGATGGAGGTCTTGCGCTACGAACTGGCTGGCGCCAATACCGAACATGAGGATCCGCTCGGCCTTGTCGAGCGCTGCTACCACCCGTTCCAGGGCGCCATAGTCGAGGCCGGAGACGGTTTCATCGATGGCGAGGATTTCGAGCGAGGCGACCTTGGAGGCCATTTCCTGCAAGGTATCGGACTGGGCGATCTCGGCGCCCAGCGTCAGGTCCGAGCCGAACTGGGCTGCCTCCTTGCCCAGTTCGGTGGCCAGTTGCATGCGCAACTGGGAATAGCCCGTAAGGCCGAGCGCCCGGCAGAAGCGCACGATCGAGGCCACCGACGTCCCGCAGCTTTCCGCCAGTTCGGAAATGGTCTTTTCGAGCACGATGCGCGGCTGGTTGCGGATGACGCTGGCTACGCGCTGCATGGCCGGAGTGAACGTGTCCACCGATGCTTCGATTGTCGATTGGATGCCCAAAACCGTCCCCTTCCGGTCCGCACGCCCGAGCCGGCGCGCCATCTGGCGCGACCCATACAAGAGCGACGCCCACAGGGCCATTGAAACAAAAGTTCAGCACAAGTTTCAACTGTGAAAATTATTGACAGGCGGCCGTCGGACTTCATAGGCTTGTCGCTAACGCTGACAGCGGCGGGCGAGGGGCTCGCGGAGCGTCAGACGATTTTGGCGCGGCATCAGCTAGCGAAGCCGGCCTGAACAGTGAGGGAACCTTATGCTCCATTTTTCCAAGAAATTTCTCGCGGGCCTGGCAATCGCTACTGCCCTAACCTCGGTCGGCATTGCCGTGCCTGCCTATGCTGCCGAGCTGCGCATGGCCTGGTCGCAGGACGCCACCGGCCTCGACCCGCACAAGCAGACCGCCTTTTCCTCACTGCGCCTGCTTGAGCTGATCTATGAGCCGCTGGTGCGCCTTGACGCCGAGCTCAATGTCGTGCCCGCCATTGCGACCAGCTGGGAATTCGCGGAAGACGCCAAGACCCTCACCTTCACCCTCGATCCCAATGCCAAGTTCACCAATGGCGCCCAGGTCACCTCGGCCGACGTCAAGGCCTCGTTCGAGCGTCTGCTCGACGAAGAGACCGCGGCGGCCGCCCGCTCGAACTTCCTCTCGATCGAGAGCATCGACACGCCCGACGACGCGACTGTCGTCTTCAACCTCTCGACCGCCGACGTGCCGATCCTGGTTGCCATGGCCACGATCAATGCCGCCGTGGTCCCGGCATCGGAAATCGAAGCGGGAACGATCGGCACCGAGGCCATCGGGTCAGGCCCGTTCGTGCTTGAGAGCTGGGAGCCCAATTCGCGCGAAGTGCTGAGTGCCAACCAAGACTGGGCCGGTGGCGATCTCGCCATCGACGGCATTACGATCTCGGTCCTGCCCGACGAGACGGCGATCCTGGCATCGCTCCGCGCCGGTCAGACCGACTTCGCGCTGCTCAATGATCCGCTTGTCGCGACCTTGGTGCCCATGGAGCCCAATCTCGAACTCAACCGCGTGGGCGTGCTTTCCTATAACGTGCTCCAGCTCAATCCCTCGCGCCCGCCCATGGACAATCTCCTCGTCCGGCAGGCCATGAGCTGCGCCATTGACCGCCAGGCGATTATCGATGCGGCGCTCGCCGGTGAGGGCAAGGTGACCGGTCCCCTGACCATGCCCGCCTTCGCCCAGGATCCGGCGAGCCTGTTCTGCTATGAACAGGACCTCGAAAAGGCCAAGGCGCTGATGGCCGAAGCCGGTGTCGACGGCTTTACCGCCAAGGTGATCGCGGCCACCGGCGAACCGCCCGTCGCTGCGTCGGAGGCCCAGGTGCTGCAGTCCCAGCTGGCCGAAATCGGCGTCAATCTCGAAATCGAGATGATGGAACTCAACGTCTATGTCGACACCTGGCTCGCCGGTGACTTCGACATGGCCGTCGCCCAGAATGGCGGTCGTCCGGATCCCTATCCGATGTACAACCGCTACTTCACCAAGGAAGGCAATCTGGTGAAGGTTTCCAACTTCACCGACGACGAACTCGACAGCCTGATGAAGCAGGGTCAGGCCGAGACCGATCCGGCCAAGCGTGTGGAAATCTTCCAAGCCTTCGAAAGCCGCCTGGCCGAGCTCTCGCCCTGGCTCTGGCTCTCGACCGGCTACAGCTACACCGCCCAGCTCAAGACCGTTTCCGGCTATGAGGCCTCGCCGACCGGCACGCTGTTCGGCCTGACCAAGGTCAGCGTAGAGTAAGAGTTCGACTATTCGGGGCCGGCCGTCGGGCCGGTCCCCTCCTATCGGATCCAAGTCCATGAGCTATGTGGTTCAGCGCCTGCTGACCTTCCCCCTCATCCTTCTGGGGGTTTCCATCCTGGTCTTTGTCTCGATCCGGCTCGTGCCGGGCGATGCGATCACAGCCATGCTGGGTACGGAAGCCGGCCTCCTGACCCCCGCCCAGCGCGCGGCTCTTTCTGCCTATTTCGGCATCGATCAACCGGTGTGGTCACAATATCTGCGCTGGCTCGGCGGCCTGTTCCAGGGCGACCTGGGCATTTCATCGATCTATGGCAAGCCGGTTCTCACCGTCATCCTCGAGCGCTTCCCGCTCACCCTGCAGCTGTCGCTGATGTCCATGGCGATTTCCTTGAGCGTGGGGATTCCGCTGGGCGTCCTTGCGGCCTCGCGCAATGAACGCCCCAGCGACCTCCTCGTCCGCGTGCTGGCGATGCTCGGCCAGTCGACGCCCAGTTTCGTCATCGGCATCCTCATCATCTATGTGCTGTCGGTGTTCTTTGGTTTCGTGCCGGCCATGGGCACCTTCACCCCGCTCTTCGCCGATCCCCTGGCCAGCATTGGCCAGTTGATCTTTCCCGCCATAACGCTGGGCTTTGCCTTTGCCGCCTCGGTCACGCGCATTTCGCGTTCGGCCATGCTCGATGTCTTGAGCGACGACTATGTGCGCACGGCCCGCTCCAAGGGCGCCTCGCCGATGAGCGTCATCTGGCGCCACGCCTTGCCCAACGCGCTGATCCCGGTGGTGACGCTCTCGGGCGTCGAGTTCGGCTACCTGTTGGGTGGTGCCGTCATCGTCGAACAGATCTTTGCCTTGCCGGGCCTCGGCCGGCTCGTGCTCGATGCCATTACCCAGCGCGACTATGCGCTGGTGCAGGGCACCATCCTGTTCATCGCATTCAACTTCCTCGTCGTGAACCTGCTCGTCGACCTCGCCTATGTCGCCCTCGACCCGCGCATCCGGATTGGAAGGCGCTGATGAAAAGCCTGCTCGCCGCGCTCTTGCGCCATCCTTCAGGTCGCATCGGCCTTGTCATCATCGGGCTCTATCTGCTGGCCGCCATTTTAGGCACGGCAGGCCTCACCCCGCATGATCCCCTGAAGCTCTTTGCGATCGACCGGCTGAAGCCACCCAATGCCACCTATTGGTTTGGCACCGACCTGCTCGGCCGTGACTCACTCAGCCGGCTGATGGTGGGCATCCGCCAGTCCATGATCATCGCCTTTGCGGCGGTGGCCATCGCCACGCTGGCAGGAACCGTCATTGGCCTACTCTCGGCCTGGTGGGGCGGCATCTGGGACGGCATCTTCATGCGCGTCATGGATGTCCTGCTGGCCTTTCCGGCCATTCTTCTGGCCCTGCTGATCATCGCCATTGTCGGTCCGGGCACGGCCACCAGCGTCGCGGCCATCGCCATCGTCTATACGCCGATCTTCGCGCGTGTCGTCCGTGGGCCGGCCCTGTCGCTCAAGCAGCGCGACTTCGTCGACGCCGCTCGCACCTTCGGCAGTTCGCAGTCCTATGTCCTGACCCGTCATCTGCTGCTCAACCTGGTCGCGCCGCTGGCCGTGCAGGTGACGCTGGCCCTAGCCTGGGCGCTGCTCACCGAAGCCGGGCTCAGCTTCCTGGGTCTCGGCACGCAGCCGCCAACGCCGTCGCTGGGCCTGATGCTCGCCGAGAGCCGCAACCTCATGCAGCACGCGCCATGGCTGATGATCTTCCCGGCCTTGACCATCATGCTGGGCATTCTCGGCTTCAACCTCACGGGCGACGCCTTGCGTGACATCCTCGACCCGCGCACACAAAGGAGAGAGGCATGACCAGATTGCTCTCCGTTCGCGATCTTCGCGTCGGCTTCGGATCCGATCCCTCCGCAAATGAAGTGGTCAAGGGTGTCAGCTTCGACCTCGAAGCCGGCCAGACCCTGGCCATTGTCGGAGAATCCGGCTCGGGCAAGTCGGTCTCGGCGCTCTCGATCAATCGCCTCGTCGATTTCGGCGGCGGCCGCATCACCAATGGGTCGATCGAACTGACCCGCGCCGATGGTTCTGTGGTCAATGTCGCCCGAGCCGACGAGAAGACCATGCTGGGCATTCGCGGACGCGATGTCGGCATGATCTTCCAGGAGCCGATGACGTCGCTCAACCCGGTCCACACCGTCGGTGCGCAGATCGAGGAGGCCTTCAGGCTCTCCAAGGGCCTGACCGGCGCGCAGGCGCACAAGGCGACATTGGACGTTTTGGGGCGGGTGCGCATCCCCGATGCCCAATCCCGCCTTGGCTATTATCCGCATCAGCTTTCGGGCGGCATGCGCCAGCGCATCATGATCGCCATGGCGCTGGCCGCAAGCCCCCGTCTGCTCATCGCGGACGAGCCGACCACGGCACTCGACGTCACCGTGCAGGCGCAGATCATGGCGCTGCTGGCCGAGTTGCGCGAAGAAACCGGCATGGCAATGATCTTCATCACCCATGACATCGGCCTTGTCGCCGGCATCGCCGACCGCATCATGGTCATGCAGAACGGAGTGGCCGTCGAAGAGGACGAGGCCGATCGCGTTTTAGACAATCCCCAGCACGACTATACGCGACACCTCTTGCGCGCCGTGCCGCATTTCACTTCCGGCGCAGCCGTCCGAGGCGACAGCGCGCGCCCCAAGGCGCGCGATCCGATCGTCAAGGTCGATGATCTCGTCGTACGGTTTTCCGTGGGCCGGAGCTGGTTCAAGCCGAAAGGCGCCATCCATGCCGTGGATGGCGTCAGCTTCGACCTCATGCCTGGAGAGACCTTGGCGATTGTGGGCGAAAGCGGTTGCGGCAAGTCCACTACGGCGCGGGCGCTGCTCGGCCTCAACAGCAGGACGCGGGGCGTTATCGAAGTGACATCCGGCCGCTCCCGCCGGCCTGTACAGATGGTGTTCCAGGATCCTTTCGCCTCGCTCAACCCGCGGCTCAATGTCGAGGCCCTCTTGGCCGAACCGGCTGTCGCCAATGGCCAGCGCCTGGATGCTGCACTGCGCCAGCGCATGGCCTTCCTCCTGGATCGTGTCGGCCTGCCCAAGGATGCCCTCAGCCGCTATCCGCACCAGTTCTCCGGCGGCCAAAGGCAGCGCCTCTGCATTGCCCGGGCCCTGATGCTCAATCCCGACGTCGTGGTGCTGGACGAGGCGGTTTCCGCGCTCGACGTTTCGGTGCAGGCCCGGGTGCTCGACCTTCTCATCGACCTGCAGCACGAATTCGGCCTCGCCTATCTCTTCATCTCGCATGACATGGCGGTTGTCGAACGCATTGCGCACCGCATCGCAGTGATGTTCGCCGGCCAGGTGGTGGAGATCGGCAATGCCCGCGCCGTGCTGGCCGAGCCGCAGCACAGCTACACCAGGCGGCTGATTGCCGCCGTTCCGGCGATCGAGCGCCGCCGCCAGAGCTATGCCGTCGACATGACGCAGGTGCCCTCGCTGGTCCGCCCGCCCGGCTATGAACCGCCCGTGGCACGCTGGCGCGAGGCAGGCGAGGATCACCGCGTTCGTCTTGAGGAGCCGACATGACAAGTGTCGAAACAAGTGTCGAACAAAAACTCGACCGCGCCTTCACCCCGCTTGCCCGGGCCATCGAGGCCGGGCGCATTCCCGGCGGCGTGCTGGGCGTGGTGGACCGTGCTGGCAATCGCGCGATCCGCGCCGCAGGCCAGGCCCAGACGGTTCCGATCCGCCGCCCTATGACCGAAAACACCTGGTTCGACCTTGCCTCGCTCACCAAGGTGCTGTTCACCACCGAACGCATCCTGGCCCTCGCCGAATCGGGGCGCATCGACCTCGACGCGCCGCTGACCTCGGTCCTCCCCGACTACCGGCACTACAACCTGGACAATTGGGAACGGAAGGTCACCTTCCGCCAGTGCCTGGGGCACCAGACGCCTTATCCGGCGGTGTTCCCACTCTATACCTATGGCCGGGATCCGGACCTGTTGCGGACCTTCCTGCTGCAGCACGAATTCCCAGCCGGGCCGGCCGTCTATTCTGATATAAACTTCATCCTGCTTGGCCTCGCGCTCGAGCGCATCGAAGGCAAATGGATCCGCCAGCAGGACCCGGGCAAGGGCTTCGCCTGGTCGGCCGATCCGGCCGATGCAGCCGCCACCGAGGATTGCTACTGGCGCCATCGCGTGCTCGTGGGCGAGGTGCATGACGACAATTGCTCGGCCCTCGAAGGGGCCGGACACGCTGGCCTCTTCGGCACGGTCACCAGCGTGCTGGACTTTGCCGAGGACAAGCTTGCCAGCGCCGGCCCCGACGCCCTTGTCCGCACGCCGCTCTCGGGTCGCCGCACCCATGGCTGGGAGCGCCCCTATGAGGGCTGGTCAGGTGGCGAACTTTGTTCACGCCAGACCATCGGCCATACCGGTTTTACCGGCACCGGCCTGTGGCTCGATTTCGAACGCGGCCATGCCTGGACGCTGCTCACCAACCGGGTGCATCCGACGCGCCACTTCGACAGCGGCATCGTCCCGCTGCGCCGGGCCGTCGGGGATGCCATCAATGCCGAATAGGGAGACTTCCATGGAACCGATCTGGGCCATTGGGCTGATGACGGGCACTGTGCTCGATGGAAATATCGATGTCGCGCTGCTGCGGACCGACGGCGAGACGGTGGAGAGTTTCGGCGCCTATACGCTTGCGCCCTATCCGCGGTCCATCCGCGACACGCTTGAGGAAACCCTCAGCCAGGCGCGAAAGTGGAATTTCGAGGGTCCTGAACCCGCCATTTTTGCAGAGGCCGAAGACGCCCTCACCCGTGCCCAATCCGCCGCCGTGCTCGACCTCGTGGCCGAGGCAGGGCTGGCCCCCGGCGACATCGGCATCATCGGCTTCCACGGCCAATCGGTCCTGCATCGCGCACCGCAACCGGGTCGCATAGGCGCCACCCGCCAGCTCGGCAATGGCGCGCTGATGCATGAGATCACCGGCATCAAGACCGCCTACGACTTCCGCTCGGCCGACGTGCGCGCCGGGGGACAGGGCGCGCCGCTCGCCGCCCTTTACCATCAGGCGCTGCTCAAGAAGATCGGCGCCCAGGATGGCAAGACCGCGGTGCTCAACCTCGGCGGCGTCGCCAACATCACCTATTGGGACGGCGCTGATACTCTGATCGCCTTCGATACCGGCCCCGCCAACGCCCCGATCAACGACTTCGTCAAGGGCCTCGGCCTGGGGGACATGGATCAGAACGGCGAAATGGCGCTCCGCGGCACCGTCGATGAAGTCCGCCTGGCGCGGCTCCTCACCCATCAATACTTGTCCAAGCCCTATCCCAAGTCGCTGGATCGGTTCGACTTCCTCGCAACCATGGCTGATGGCCTTAGTGCCGAGGACGGTGCGGCAACTTTGACCGCCTTTACCACGGGCGCGGTGGGCAAGGCGCTCGACCTGCTGCCCCAGCGCCCGGAGCGGCTTGTGGTCTGCGGTGGCGGGCGGCACAATCCGGCGATCATGGCTATGCTGGCAACACGCGCCAGGGTTGAAGCCGTGCCGGCCGAAGCCGTCGGCTGGCGAGGCGATGCCATCGAGGCGGAGTGTTTCGCTTTTCTCGCCGTGCGCGTGCTGCGTGGCCTGCCGATCAGTTTTCCGACCACGACCGGCGCCCCGCACCCACTCACCGGCGGTGTCCTGGCCGCATGACGATGAGCGAACTGGCCCTTGAAGTGACCGACGCGCCGCGCGCGAGCGACGTCGACTTCATCGGGAAGTCCCTCTCCGAATTCAACCATGGCGATGTCGGTCCATCTGACCGATTGCCACTGGCGGTGTTTCTGCGGGACCAGGGCGACGCTATTGTTGCCGGCATTTCCGGCTATACGGCGTGGGGCTGGCTCTATGTGCAGTGGCTGTGGGTTGCCGAAAATCAGCGGGGCCGAAAGTTGGCCGCGACAATGCTGGCGGCGGCGGAAGCAGAAGCGCGCCGTCGCGGTTGCCATGGAGCTTACATCGACACGTTCAATCCACATGCCCTTCATGCCTACCAGCGCGCCGGCTACAAGGCCTTCGGGCATTTGCCGGACTTCCCGCCAGGACGCACTCGGACCTTTCTTCAGAAGCCGCTGGATACTTCTGATCCCGCAACGATGCCGCCCCTACCAGGCGCCAGTCGAGACAAGCCGACAGGCGCTGACTGAAGGACACGACATCTAACACGACGCTGAGGAAGGTCGGGGACCGCCCATAGTCAGGCAACTAAGGCCCAGCCTATGCCACGGCCCTCCTAGCGGGTACTCTCCAGGCCGAAGATGGCCTCGATATCGTCGAGCATCAGGTGGGCGGCGTAGATCCCGCCGGCACTGTTCCAGATGATCTCGCTGATGCGTTGCGCCTTGCCGGCCTTGACGGCATCGAGGTTGAGCCAGAGCGGATCGTTGAGCCAGTCGTTGAGGTTGGCGGTGGCTTCGTCATCGTTGAGATCGCTGGAAAAGTAGAAGATGCGGTCGGCATCCATCTCGGGGATGCGTTCCTTCGTGACCTCTTCGGCGAATTCGTCCCTGTCCTGGGCGGGCGGACGGGCGAAGCCGATCTGGTCCAGGATGAGACCACCAAAGTTCTGCTTGTAGTAGATGCGGGTCCGGTTGGGCGAGAAGCGTACGAGCGAGATGGTTTCGTTGACCGCATCGCCCAGGGCATCGTGGATGGCGGTGGTGCGGGCGGCGAGCCCCGCGAGGGCCGCCTTGCCTTCGGCACTCTTGCCGATGACGTCGGCGTAGAATTGCAGGTTGTCCTGCCAGGTGCCGCCGATGGTTTCGGACATTACCGTGGGGGCAATGGCCGAAAGCTGGGGATAGATATCTTCCTGGCGCACCTTGGTCCCGAGGATCAGGTCGGGCTCCAGCGTGGCGAGGATTTCGAGATTGACGGCCAGCTCGGTGCCCAGGGGCACAGTGTCGGCCAGCGGGGCGGCAATGTGGTCGTACCAGGGGTCGCCGTCCCAGCTCTGGACGGCGCCGACCGGGGTGACGCCCAGATAGAGCAGCGCCTCGGTGCCCTCATTGGTCAGCATGACGATGCGCTGCGGATTGTCCGGGACGTCGGTGACGCCCATGGCATGGGTGATTTCGCGGGCGGCGAGCGGGCCGGAAAGGGCAAAGACAGCGATTGCGGCCAACAGGCCAGTGGCGAGACGACGCTTGTTCATCGAAGGGGTCCAGGAGCAAAAAAAAGGCCGACCAAAGGCCGGCCGGGTTGATCAACGGGTGCTTTCGAGCCCGTAGATGGCCTCGATATCGTCGAGCATCAGATTGCCGGCGATGATCCCGCCCGCAGTATTCCAGATGGCGTCGGACACTTCATGCACCTTGCCGGCCTTCACCACTTCAAGGTTCTGCCAGAGAGGATCGGCCAGCCAGTCGGCCTTCTGGGTGTCGCCTTCGCCATTGCCGGTCTCATAGGTGAAATAGAACAGTCGATCGCCTTCGAATTCGGGGATGCGTTCCTTGGTGATTTCCTCGGCAAACTCGTCCTTGTCCTGAGTGGCGGGCCGATGGAAGCCGAGTTGGTCCAGTAGGATGCCCGAAAAACTGTCCTTGAACATGATGCGGGTCTGGCCGGCCATGAAGCGGGCAATGGACACTTCCTCGGCCAGGTGATCGCCCAGCGCCGCGGAGATGGCCGCGACGCGGGCATCGAAGGCGTCGAGGGCGGCCTTGCCCTCCTCGCCCTTGCCGACAGCGTCGGAATAGAGGGCCATGTTGATCTTCCAGTCGCCGCGCAGGCGTTCGGAGATCACGGTGGGAGCGATGGCCGAAAGCTGTTCGTAGATCTCCTCATGCCGCTGCTTATTACCCAGAATCAGGTCTGGCTCGAGCGAGACCAGCACTTCAAGGTTCACCGCGGATTCTTCCCCAACGACCGTCACTTCGGCCATCTGGCCAGCAAGGTGATCGTACCAAGGATCGCCCAGCCACGACTTGGCGGCGCCCACCGGGGTGACGCCGATCGCGAGAAGCGCCTCGGTCCCCTCATTGGTCAGGACCACGATGCGCTGCGGATTGTCCGGCACATCGGTGACGCCCATGGCATGGGTGATTTCCCGCGCCGTAGCGATCCCCGAAAGCAGCACGGCGAGGGTGGAGGCGGCGATGACTATGCGGATCATAACGTATCCCTGATTGGTTGCCTTTGGGCCGTCGCAAGGGTGAAAAAACTTGACAATCCAGCTCCGAAATTAGATGGCTTCTCATCAGAATTTAACTTGAGTGTCAATATCAACTATCGGAAGACGTCTTGACCGCGATAGCCGCAGCCCATGAGAACGAGGCCAGGAGGCCTGAGAGCCGGCACCGGACCTATGCCGCCCTGATGGTCGGGCTGGTCGCGGCCATGCTGATGAGCCTCACGCTGGGCTACAAGGTCTATTCGCTGGGCGAGGTCTGGGCGGCGCTGATCGGTCATGAGAGCTCGGAGACCACGACGGTCATTGCCGGCTTGCGGTTGCCGCGGGCGCTGATCGCCCCATTGGCTGGGGCAGCTCTGGGAATGGCAGGCGTCTTGGTGCAGACCCTTTCTCGCAACCGCATCGCCTCGCCTGATACGCTCGGGCTCAATGCCGGGGCGTCGCTGGCCGTGGTACTGGCAACGGCAGTGCTGGGCATACAGTCGCTAGCGGGGCTGTCGCTGGCGGCAGCCGGGGGGGCGCTGCTCACCAGTGTGCTGGTCTTCGGCGTGGCGGCCGGCGCGGGTGGGCTCTCGCCGCTCAAGATCGTGCTGGTGGGCGTGACCTTTGCCAGCCTCGCCCATGCCATGGTGGAGATCGTGCTCACCAGCAATGAAGCGCAGTTGCAGCAATTGCTGTTCTGGCTCTCAGGCGCCTTCGTGGACCGGCCAATCAGCCTGTTTTTCAATGGCCTGCCGGTGGTCATGGCGGGTGGTGCCCTGGCCTTCGTGCTGACGACCGCGCTCGATGCGATGCAGGCGGATGACTCCACCGCGGCGGGGCTGGGGGTGCCGCTGGTGGCGGTGCGGGGTCTGACCTTCCTGGCCGTCTCGCTGTTGACGGGCGCGGCGGTGTCCATGGCGGGGCCGGTGGCCTTTGTGGGTCTTGTTGTGCCCCATATAGCGCGGCGGCTGGTGGGATTGCGCCATCGGCATCAATTGGCAGCGGCGGCTTTGAGCGGGGCGATCTATGCCACCCTGGCCGATGTGGCGGCACGCTTCGTCATCTATCCTGTCGAGGCGCCTGTGGGTGCAATCACGGCCGTAGTCGGGGCCGGGGCGTTGTTGGTCCTGCTGATGCGGAGGCTGGCATGAGCGAACTTGCTGCTACGCCGCGCGCTCGCTTCGTCCGGCCGGGAGTGACCGTGCTGGGTGTGGCGGCGGTCTTCGTGCTGCTGGTGCTGTGTGGCGTCGCGTTCGGCTCGACCTGGATACCGCTCGAAACCGTGGCCCAAGTGCTGTTGGGAAGCGGGGAGAAGACCGACAGGCTTGTGGTGCTGCAACTGCGCATGCCGCGCGTGGCGGCGGCGGCGATCGCGGGGGGCGCCATCGCCTTTGCCGGATATCTCTTGCAGCGCATTACCCGAAACGAGCTGGCATCTCCGGGCGTGCTCGGCGTGGTCGACGGGGCGGCGCTGGGCGTGGTCCTGTTCATGGCCATCTTCACAAGCGAGAGCAATTCGCTGACCGTATCGGTAGCCTGGCAGCCGCTCGCTGCCGCACTGGGCGCAGTGGCGGCCATCAGCCTCGTCTTCCTGCTGTCGGGACGGCAGGCTTCGTCGGCCATGCGGCTGCTGCTGTTCGGCATTGCGGTTGCCGCAGTGTGCAAGGCCCTGACCACGATCTTCATGCTCATCGGGCCGATTTACCAGGCGTCGCAGGCGGCGCGGTGGCTGGCCGGGGCAGTCAACACGATCAACTGGATGGAAATCCAGATCATGCTGGCGCTGTTGCTGCCGGTTGGCATCATTGCGGCCATGGTGGCCCGACATCTGCCACCAGCGGACCTCGACGACACTTCGTCGCGCAGCATCGGGCTCAACCTGCCGATCTATCGCCTCGGCATTTTCCTGTTGGCAGCGCTACTGACAGCGGGGGCCGTGGCCTTTGCCGGCGGGGTCAGCTTCATCGGGCTGATGGCACCACATCTGGCTCGGCTGCTGGTCGGGCGGGCGCGGGCGGCGGGCATCGTGGTCTCGATCCTCCTCGGCGCGATCATTCTCGTGGGCGCAGACCTCCTCGTGCGCGTGGCCTTTGCGCCGCTCGAAGTACCGGCCGGGACGGTGACGGCGGTGATCGGTGCGCCCTATTTCCTCTTCCTCCTCATGCGCAAGGACAAGACCAATGGATGACCAACTGGCGAGCCGCATAGAGGTCAAGGGGCTGACCCTGGCTTATGGCAGTGATGTGGTGCTTGATGCCCTGAGCCTGCCAATCCCCAAGGGACATATCACGGTTCTTGCCGGGCCCAATGGCTGCGGAAAATCGACGCTGCTGCGGGCCATCCGACGGCTCCATGCCCCGCAGTCGGGGCAGGTCCTGCTCGACGCGGAAGACATATCCAAGCTCAACGGCAAGGCCCTGGGCCGCAAGATCGGCCTATTGGCGCAGAGCCCCGCGGCACCGCAGGACATGACGGTGGAAGAGCTGGTGCGGCTGGGACGCTATCCGCACCAGGCCATGCTGCAACCCTGGAGCCCCGGCGACGCGGCGGCCGTGGAAGCGGCCATGGCGGGAACAGGCGTCGAGACCATGCGGCACCGGCGCATCGGTTCGCTCTCTGGTGGACAATTGCAGCGCGCCTGGATCGCCATGGTGCTGGCGCAGCAAACCGACACGATCTGCCTCGACGAACCGGTCAACCACCTCGACATGGCACACCAGCTCGACTGTCTGGAACTCGTGACAAGACTGAACAGGGAAGAGGGGCGCACCATCGTCCTCGTGCTGCACGATCTCAACCTGGCGGCGCGCTATGCCGACCAACTGGTCTTTGTTGCAAACGGCAAGGTGCGCGAGCGCGGCGCGCCGGATGCGATGATGCGGCCCGACCTCATCGCCGAAGTGTTCGACGTCGATACGTCAATTGTCACCGACCCCATCTACCGTCGACCCATCTGTGTTCCGCATCGCCGGCAAAGTCGATAGCCATTGGGGCAACCCGGTTGCGCGGCGTGGAGCGG